>NZ_SZWV01000083.1:40315-44156 GCF_005280945.1 Citrobacter sp. wls718 | reverse complement strand
GAGATTCAGGGGGCCAGTCTAGTAGCAGCCTTTGTAGAACAAGCTGCAACACGAGCTAAACAGAAAGCTATCGATCAGATGAAAGCTATCTTTCCAGACTGGGAACCAGCAGAGGACGCTTGAACGTAAAAGGCAGTGTGTATTAACATACGGCCTTAACTTTTTAGGGGCATATGATGAAGAACGTTAATTTAATATTGCTCGGAGATAGCACACAGCCACAAGAGAAGCGTATGAAGGAAGCGCTCAAGATAAGCAAGGGTGTGAAACCTGCTGCTGTGTTGGATGCTGTGAAAGAAGCATATGATGGTACAGGGAAGAAACCTAGCCTGAACTATGCACAGCTTGCACGATGGAGAAAGGGTTTAACCTACTATCGCTCACCTCCTACTGTAGACGCTATAGATCCCTATACAGAATTATTTACTCCCCTGTACCAACTGCTAGAGAATCCAGTGGTAGTAGCTTCCATCGATGTAGAAGAATTCGAACAACGATTAAGAAAGCAGGTTGAAGAACGTGAACGGCTATTGAGTACGGCAAGACGGGAAGAAGCAGAACGTATTATGAAAGAATCAGAAGAACGTGATCATAATAGGTTAATGGAGGAATTAAGTAAGCTGATGGATAAGCTGAGAGAGCTTAGGAAAGATTAATGCACATTTTTGTGCATTTAGAATAGTTGAGAAGGGGTAGCCTAATATTATGGTTCCCTTTTCTGTTTTTATTTCACCGGAAAGAGTTTTGATACTACTACTGCGTTAATTATTCCCCTTCTTACTACCGCACTAATAAGCACATTCACCGCTGTGAGAATTATCACACCGCCTACATGGTGAATAGCTTTGGCTATGAAAGATCAAAATGGTATAGAGTCCGAAGGACGACTAACCAGACAGCCTACAGAGCGTTTAAATGATGCAAGGCAGGCAATCACCTTATCTACTCACAAAACCGCTTAAAATGGCTTAATTTCAATGGACAAAATTGTCCAGAGAAAACTATTCTTTCTCGGGGATTTCCCCGAGAAAGTGAGGAGTATTCCCGCTAGACAAATTTGTCCAGCGCTATGAATACTACGTACTCCTGTGTATGTTCTTGCTTGCTGCTATCACAACAGTTTCATACAATAACTACCTGCACAAGCTCGCAACTGGTTGTTTTTAATATTCATACCGAATATCAAACTGTGATCCCGCATGAATTCCCCCCACCCGCGTAGACGATGAACGGTGCTTACTGGCGTGGTTTCAAATGGTTTTCCAGCCACGGCAGCATCTGTTTTTTACGACTCAGCATCCCTTCAACCTTGCAGGGCTGCGCGATATCTGTCAGTTCTTTTCCGGCAAACCACAGGCTGGTGTCGCCTTTGTTGATATCCGTCAGCATCAGCACGACCAGCGCAGCATGGCGTTCCTCAGCATAGCGCACCATTTCCGCACGCAAATCGTCCAGCACCGGCGCCACCTGATCCAGTGCGTAAAGCTCGAGCTGCGCCACGCAGACCTGGTGCCCATGAATCGTGAACGTTTTGCAATCTTTATTGAGAAGTTGCCGGGCGCTCATCCCCTCCACGCTGGTTTTAGCTGATAGCAGGTCGCGGCAGAATGCCTCCCGATCAACTCCCGTTTTTTCGACCAACGCGTCCACCGCCTGGCAGTCGTCTGCCGTAGTGGTAGGTGAGCGTAGCGTGACAGTGTCACTCAAAATGGCCCCCAGCAGCAACACGGCCTCGGAGGAAGAGATCTGGCGACGCTCCTCTTCCGACATCAGTTGCCATAACAGCGTCGCGCTACTGCCGACCGGTTTCACCCACACTTCCGGCGGTAAACGCGTCATCAAACCGCCGAGGCGGTGGTGATCGATAATACCAACGACATTACTCTCAGCCAGAGAGTCTGGACCCTGAGCGGGTTCAGTAAAATCCACCAGCCAGACATCTCTGTCGGTCAACGGAAACGTCAGCAGTTCGGGCATCGAAAGTCCCGCGTGCTCAAAGATAAATTGCGTTTCACGGTTAGGTTCACCCGCGCGCCATGCCGTCGCCTGCTGGCCGCGTAAGGTTAACCAGCGCGCAGTCATCGCGGCGGTGCAGATGGCATCGCTATCGGGATTAAGGTGCCCTATGACATGTATCATTAATCAGTGCCTTGTAATGTGAAGAGAACAATAACCAAAGTATACCGATCGGGTACATTCCCTTCCATGATCCCGCTGCGCAGTCAGGCAGTACAAAACATAAGCAAAATAAATCAGTTGTAAGTAAAATACGATAAATGTTAATAATATTTTGCTATCAGGTTATCAAAAACCAACAACTTTACTTGCTACCGATACGGCTCTGTTTTTAACATCGCTTATGGAAAAAAATGTTCTGTTCAATCAGCGTATTCGCTTGCGCCATCTTCACACTTTTGTCGCCGTTGCCCAACAGGGGACGCTGGGGCGCGCGGCTGAAACCCTAAACCTGAGTCAACCGGCTCTCTCCAAAACACTCAACGAACTGGAGCAACTGACCGGGACACGCCTCTTCGAGCGCGGTCGCCTTGGTGCGCAGTTAACGCTACCCGGCGAACAGTTTCTTACCCATGCGGTAAGAGTGCTGGACGCGCTCAATACGGCCGGTCAGGCATTAAATCGTCGGGAAGAAGCACATAATGATGTCGTGCGCATCGGAGCACTACCGACGGCTGCACTGGGTATTCTTCCCACCGTCATTGGTCCGTTCCACAAGCAGCAAATGGAGACCACGCTGCAAGTTGCCACCATGAGTAACCCGATGATCCTCGCTGGGTTAAAATCCGGGGAAATCGATCTCGGCATTGGCCGGATGGCCGATGCGGAACTCATGGTCGGGCTAAACTACGAATTATTATTTCTCGAGTCGCTCAAGCTGGTAGTACGCCCTAACCACCCGCTGTTGCAGGAAACCATCACGCTAAGCCGGGTGATGGAGTGGCCGGTCGTGGTATCGCCAAAAGGTACCGCGCCGAGGCAGCATGCGGAAGCCCTGCTGCTAAGCCAGGGGTGTGAACTGCCGCGAGGTTGTATTGAAACGCTGTCGGCATCGCTGTCGCGTCAGTTGACAGTGGATTACGACTACGTATGGTTTGTGCCGTCAGGCGCGGTGCGGGAAGATTTACGCCAGGCCACACTGGTGTCATTACCGATACCGACGCAAGGATCCGGCGAACCCATTGGCATTTTGACCCGTAGCGACGTTCAGCTCTCTACCGCCGCACAGATCCTCATCGCCGCGATCCGCAAAACTGTCCCGTTTTGATCTTTCTCGCCGCCAAAAATAAAGGGACCCGCGGGTCCCTTTATCGTTAAAACGTTTCCCAATTCTCACCGTGGGATGGCGACGTTTGCGGCGACGAATAAACCGGTGTGGCAGCAAGGGGCGCGCGTTTTTTCACGCTGCCGCCCTGCAAGCGAAAGGTGCCAACCGCCTGAGTTAAACGTGCAGCCTGCTCCTCCAGCGAGGCCGCGGCAGCAGACGCTTCTTCGACCAGCGAAGCGTTTTGCTGCGTGACTTTGTCCATCTCTGAAATCGCCTGGCTCACCTGCACGATGCCCCGACTTTGCTCATCGGAGGCGGCAGCAATCTCCAGCATAATATCGGTCACGCGTTTTACCGCATCGACGATATCCGTCATGGTATTGCCTGCAGCCACCACTTCCCCGGAGCCTTGATCAATCAGCCGTACGGATTCGCTGATTAATCCTTCAATCTCTTTTGCTGCCTGGGCACTACGGCTTGCCAGTGTACGCACTTCGCTGGCCACCACCGCAAAGCCGCGCCCTTGCTCGCCTGCTCGCGCCGCTTCCACCGCCGCAT
>NZ_SZWV01000083.1:0-40275 GCF_005280945.1 Citrobacter sp. wls718 | reverse complement strand
TGTTGGTCTGGAAAGCAATGCTGTTGATGACGGCGGTAATTTCAGAGATTTTCTTCGAGCTAGTCGAAATGTTGCCCATGGTATGCACCACGCCAGAAACCATCTGACCACCCCGACTGGCTTTGCCGGAAGCATCTTCCGCCAGTTTGCTGGCATGATGTGCATTATCGGCGTTCTGTTTCACCGTAGCCGTCAGCTCTTCCATACTGGCCGCCGTCTGTTCAATCGCCGCAGCCTGCTCTTCCGTACGCGATGACAGGTCCGTATTCCCCATAGAGATTTCACTGGTCCCGCGATAGATTTCTTCTGCCCCCTGACGCACGGTTCCCACGGTTTTTACCAGCGAATGCTGCATGGCCTGCAAATGACGGCTCAAACGACCAATCTCGCTGCGCCCGGTGGGCTCATCCTGCATGGTCAGATCGCCCGCTGAGATTTGCTCAATGCGTTGGGCGGCGCGCAGCAGCGGATGGATTACGGTACGACGCAGCACCATAAACGTCATCAGCGTCAATGCCAGTGCCAGACCGAATGCGCCCAGCATAAAGACCATGCCAATTTGTGTCCGATGATGGGCCTGCTCACTGAGCTGGTTTGCCCTTGCGGTGCGGATCTCAATGGCCTTCAGCAGCGCTTTGTTGTAGGCGGTATCCAGCGGTCTGGCCTGTTCATTTTCATGGTTAATGATCGCTTCAAACATGCCGTTTTTGGCGTACTTGAGCATCGGCTGCAAACCGTCGATATAGGCTTTAAAACTGGCGCTCAGTTCAGCGTCCAGCGCTTCATCTGCCGGCGTTTTCACCGCCCGAGACAGATAGGCATTAAAGCCCTCCTGCGACTGCTTAATCCGTTTTTCCGCCTCCGCAATATTGGCCTTCATATCGTCCATTTCGGCAATACGACTCGCCGCACCAGCATGGATCATATTGATACGCGAGGTGCGCAAGTGGTTAGAGCTGTTCGATAACCCCATCCTGACCTGAATTTCATCAGTCACATCGCGCTGATCGCGGTCGGCCTGCATAAGAAAATAGCTCGCCAGCCCGGAACTTAAGGCGAACAGCAGAAGGATGCCACCGAGAATGGAGGAAAACAGCGGAACCAGTCGGATTTGATGCAGGAAGCCCAGTTTATGCTGGGCCTGCATCGATGTTGTGTTGTCCATGACCGTCGACTCTCTTGTAGGGTTTATGCGTGAAAACACGCCCGATAGATAGTCATCGGCAATCCGCCAGGATTGCTTACCGCGAAAAGCGCCGGTTTCGTCACACTTTCACAACATCATTCTAAAAAATTCAGGAAAGTGCCAGCGGAGAGTTCCGCTGGCGGATGGATCAGTTATCGCCAAAGTGGATAACAGTACGAATAGACTTACCCTGATGCATTAAATCGAACGCCTCGTTGATCTGCTCCAGCGGCAGGCGATGCGTAATAAACGGATCTAACTGAATTTTCCCGCTCATTGCGTCTTCGACCATGCCCGGCAGCTGCGTACGCCCTTTTACACCACCAAATGCGGAGCCGCGCCAGACGCGTCCGGTCACCAGCTGGAACGGACGTGTTTTGATCTCCTGCCCAGCGCCCGCCACGCCAATGATGATGCTCTCGCCCACCCTTTGTGGCAGCACTCCAGCGCAGCACGCATCACGTTCACATTACCGATGCATTCAAAGCTGAAGTCCACGCCGCCGTCGGTAAGCTCAACAATCACGTCCTGCACCGGCTTATCGTAATCGTTCGGATTGATGAAATCGGTCGCACCCATTTCACCGGCCAGCTTGAATTTCTCCGGGTTGGTATCGACCGCTAAAATGCGCCCGGCTTTCGCCTGTACCGCGCCCTGGATCACCGCCAGACCGATACCGCCCAGACCAAACACCGCCACGGTGTCGCCTTCTTTTACTTTTGCCGTGTTATGGACGGCGCCTATCCCGGTGGTAACGCCACAGCCCAGCAGACAGACTTTGTCCAGCGGTGCCTGTGGATTGACCTTCGCCAGCGAGATCTCTGCGCACACGGTATATTCACTGAAGGTGCTGGTGCCCATGTAGTGATAAATCGGCTCGCCGTTGTAAGAAAAACGCGTTGTGCCGTCTGGCATCAGACCTTTACCCTGGGTCGCGCGCACGGCCTGACAGAGGTTGGTTTTGCCCGATTTACAGAACTTACACTCGCCACATTCGGCGGTGTACAGCGGAATCACATGATCACCCGGTTGCAGGCTGGTGACGCCTTCGCCCACTTCAACCACAATGCCGCCGCCTTCATGGCCCAGTACTGCCGGGAATACACCTTCCGGATCGTCGCCCGAGAGCGTAAATGCGTCTGTATGGCACACACCGGTGTGGGTGATTTTAACCAGCACTTCCCCTTTTTTTGGCGGCGCGACGTCGATTTCAACAATTTTTAACGGTTGGCCGGGGCCAAATGCAACTGCAGCACGTGATTTCATTTGTCTCTTCCCATTATTGCGAGGTGATGGTGTTATTTTAGATAAGCGCGCAGAAGATGGCCGATCTCAGCCATACGCACGGCACGCTGGTCCGGGGTGGTCTCCCCACTGACCAGTTCATCCTTCAGGTGGATCTCAACCATTTCGCCCATCAGGCCGTTGGATGCGCCGCGTACGGCGGCAATTTGTTGTAGGATCGCCAGACAGGGTTCGCCTGACTCCAGCGCGCGCTCGAGCGCATCAACCTGCCCACGAATACGTCGTACACGAGTGAGAATGCGTTTTTTATCTTCAGGTGAATGCGGCATACGCCCTCCGGATACTATAGGGGGGTATGGTATTTCATTTAATAGCCCCGTGTAAACGGTGAAATTTATGGGGTCATGAGGAGAGGCGCCATTGACCACCAGTATCGGGTAATTAAATAAATGCGAGGCGTCTCCAGAAAATAAATAACATCTCCCTGTTTTATACAATCAACTCACCCGCAGCAAATCCGCAAAACGCGTGGTATATCGTGGGGATAGCATTCCTCGTTTCATTTTCCACTGCTGTTCTATTCCCTGCCCGGCAAACCAGAGCGTTCCGCGCCCTTCTTTATTGAGCCGATCCACCACGGTCATCAACTCCGCGCTGTTGCGTCGAGGGCCATTGTCATCAAACAGATTCAACTGTGCCACGCCTGAACTGAAAAAATCCCCCAGCATCACGCCCGCTTTTTGATAGCGCAGTCCGTCTCGCCAGATAACGTCCAGGCAGCGTGTTGCCGCATTGATAATATCCCGACTATCCTGGGTGGGGATCAGCAATTTGGTCGACGCGCTATTAGCATAATAAGGTTCATTCGGGGCAAATGGACTGGTTTTAATAAACGCAGAGATAAACTGACAATACTGGTGTTCCCCGCGCAATTTTTCTGCTGCACGCGCGGCATAGGCGCAAATCGCCTCCCGCATGGCGTTGTAATCCGTGAGCCTCTCACCAAACGATCTTGAGCAGATGATTTCCTGCTTCACCGCTGCAAACTCTTCAAAACCCAGGCAGGGTTCACCGCGTAGTTCACGTACGGTACGCTCCAGTACCACGCTGAAATGCTTGCGGATAACGTCAGTGTGGGTATCCGCCAGATCCAGCGCACTCTTGATACCCATCGCGTCGAGTTTCTTGCTGGTACGGCGACCAACGCCCCAAACATCATCGACCGGAAGCGCCGCCATCAGCTTACGCTGGCGTTCCCTGTTCGAGAGGTCCACTACGCCGCCCGTCTGCTGTTGCCACTTTTTGGCCGCATGGTTCGCCAGCTTCGCGAGGGTTTTGGTGGGCGCAATACCTACGCCGACGAGCAGATGTGTGCGCTTGTGCAGCGTGTGTCGAATTTCACGTCCAAACGCCGCCAAATTGCAGCAATTCCTGACTCCAGAGAGATCGCAAAACGCCTCATCAATTGAGTAGTTCTCCACCCGTGGCGCGATCTCTTCCAGGGTGGTCATCACCCGCTGGCTCATATCGGCGTACAGTTCATAGTTGCTGCTGAAGGTAACAATCCCGTGCCGGCGGAAAATTTCTTTCTGTTTGAAATAAGGTGCGCCCATTGTTACCAGCCCTTTGGCTTCAGCGCTGCGGGCAATGACGCAGCCGTCGTTATTCGATAGAACCACCACCGGGCGGCCTTTCAAATCCGGGCGAAACACGGTCTCACAACTGGCATAGAATGCATTTACATCACAGAGCGCAAACATTCTCACCCCGTCGATTTGACGATAAAAGTCACAACACCAAAGATATCGAGCGTATCTTCACTGCTGATCCGAATCGTTGACCAGGCGCGGTTCATCGGATTAAGCTGCACGGTAGGTCTGAGCTGGAGACATTTTACTGTAAACTCACCGTCCACCGCGGCAATCACAATATCCCCGTGAGCGGCGGTTCTGGCGCTGTCAACAATCAACAGATCGCCCTCATTGATCCCGGCATCAACCATCGAATCGCCTGCCGCTTTCACAAAGTAGGTCGCGCTGGGGTGCTTGATCAACAAGGCATTCAGATCAATACGCTGCTCCACGTAGTCCTGTGCCGGGCTGGGGAACCCGCACGCGACAACATCACTGAAAAGGGGTAGCGCGATCGCCTCGCGCGGTTCTGAAGGTCTGTACAACATCATGACGCATCCCTCACATACTGTTTTTATATACAGTAGTTGTAGTGAGGCATGCAATCAAGTGATGGGAAGACGGGCGCTGTTTATTGCTTAACCACCTCACGTGTAAGTATGGGTTGCGGTTAAAAATATCGGTTTTGTAAATTATTTCGGGAGGCCCAAATGTTGACGTTTTTTCAGCCAACCACACCACCGCTGCGCTGAATTTAACTATTTCTGAAACCGTTCACGTTGTGTTTTATCCGCCTCTTCTGCCTGGTTTGCCAACGGCTGGAATTGAGCCGGACCATAAAATACTTTTGGTAAAGGAAGTGATTCCATCGACGTTCCCGGATATATTTGCAATTCCCCCAGTCGAGACAACTGATACCCCAACACCACGGCGGGCATTGTGAGCATATAAGGTGCCGTTTTTTCGTAAGAGACCGGGGTCGGTAAGCGATTGTGGTCGAGATTATAGTTACGCTTCAGCACCAGAAATTTATCAGGCACCCTGCGTTTGCTATTCCACCAGTCACCGTCCAACTCACGAAACTTTCTTTCGGTTTCAGTTCCGGTGACCACCCCGAGCTGCAATAGCGCATGGCGCAGTTCACCGTCCATCGCGGCGTTATAAGCATCGATAGTTTCTGCTTTTCCTTGCAAAATCACGTTGATGGCAAGCCGTGCCCCCAAAAGATTTGAATATAAATCTTCCGGTGAAAATGCAGATATCTCTTCGGAAAATCCGGGAACAGACTGAAAACCGTACCATTGTGCAATTTCGTGCCACTGTGCCAACTGAAACGCCAGATGACCTGCCAGCCAGGCCGCCAGGGTATAGCGCTGGGGCAGTGAAGACGGCGGCGTAAATGCCAGGAGCTGCACTCGGCGAACGCCCAACTCTTCACTGTAGAAATAACGCCAGCGCTGACCCAGTTTGGGAAGAATACGCGAGAAAATATAGAACGTATTATCCGCCGTATCGCGAACATGGGCGATATCAATAAACCCACCGCGATGGGTATAAATAAGACCGCTTTTTTCTGCGCTGAGCCCGACAATATTCTTCACGGCACCCAGCGCACTATCGTTATAATGATGGCTACCCAGCGTATCCAGAGTCAGGACGTTGCCAATCTGGTAAACCGGAATCGGGACCCCAACCGCTCGGACGTGAAGATCATAGCCAAACGCACAGCAAGGACGTAACGACTCCGGCGGTGAAAGCTGACTGACGACCGGGTAAACCTGGCGCGCGTGCTTTATCGGAAACAGGTCCCCTTCTGCACAGGCCAAACCCGCCACCAACCACAAAAACATTAACCCTTTACGCATTCAGAAAGCCTCCGCAACCTGAAAATAAAAACCGGCACTTTCTTTACCAAACCCCAGATCCAGACGCACGTTCATCGCGGGCTTCACTTCAAACCGATATCCCACGCCTGCCGTGGGTAACAACGGATGATCGTCCAGCGCGCTGATGTTTTTTCCCAGCGTCCCGGCACCCAGCCACAATACATATCCGTGTCGCCAGTTCAGCTTTCGTCGGTACTCTACCTGCCCACTGACAACATCGTTGTCCCGGTAGCGGCCCTGATAATAGCCACGCATCCGCCGATCGTCGCCAGCCATCGACAACCGATCCCAGGGAACATCCCCTCGCGTAAAACGGCCCCAGAGATCAAAGGCCAGTACCGTTTTTTCATTCAGTAAGTGGTAGTAATCGTATTGCCACTCGGTTGCGTTGAAATGGGTGTCAGACCCTACCGATGGATCGAACCAGGTGTATTCCACTTTAAAGAACTGTCCTCGTTGCGGGCGAGTGATCGCATCGCGAGAATCGTAATTCAGGCTGATGCTGGCACCCGATGCAAGTAAGGAGGACTGCGCGTCATAGCGTGTAAAGGTGTCATCCGCGCGGGGATCATCAATAGTCGCGTGCAACGTTGAAAAGTCCCAACCGGCGCCAAGATAAAGATTTTTAACGACCTCCCGCATAATAATCGGATGCACGCGGATGGCGTTATTGGTGTACTCCTGCTCATTGCCCTGCGCCGCATCGTAGCCAATGCCCCAGAAACCAGTCGGCACTCTGTTCACCGAACCGTCAACAAACAGTCGCCAACGATCGTCAGTAAAAAAGGTGTAACTGCTTAACCCAATCCCTAGTGCACCGCTGCTACTGACATAGCCGGTAAAAGACAGCGACGAGTTCTGGGTGGTTTTATCATTGGGATCGACCCGATAAATTCCCGCCACAGCCATCCCCAGACCTAGCCTGAGCTCAGGGGTATAAAACGGGCCCGGCAACACGCTCCAGTTAACGCCCTTCTGCGGATCATAGTGGTTATCGGCCCCCAGTCCGGAAAGCAGTTTATCTACTGATTTTTGATCCAGCGCTACTGCCGCCGAAGGCCAAGCGGTCAGCGTCAGTGACAATGTCAGCATGATGCGATGGGGTCTCATCAGAAACGGTACTCTCCCGCCACGAAGAAACTGTTACGCTCATTGAAACCGAATTCTGTGAGGACATTAAATTGCGGCGTCATTTCAAACTGGGTACCAATCAGCATATTCCAGGGTGATGTTAGCTTCTGTTTAACATCAAACCGCCCTTCATTATTCTGGTTCACGGTGTCAATGAGCGGTTGCAGTGCAGCGGGCATATGCAAGTCGGAAAGGCTGCCCCGGAACTCCTGCTGAACATTCTGGTACATACTCCCCAGCCAGACGCTAAGGTGAGACTCTCCGACGGGCCCCTGGAAACGAAAACGGTATCCCACCCGCGGTGACACCGTTAGCGCCGAAATTTTGCCATCCAGAATGTCGAAATCAGTACGGGTGTAGTTGGTGTCCACCAACGCAAACCAATTTTCATATCCGCCCGCCAGCGTGATCCCGGTTCCCCAGGTCGTGCCTTTGAAGTCGAGAGTAAAATCGATATCCTGCAATTCACCACTCTGATAAAGCTGATGCACCGACGAGGCAATCACCCTGTCAATACCGGTATAGCGTGTCGGATCGGCATCGACGGAAACGTTCGATACCGATGAACCGCGCGTATGTCCCACTAACCCGTAGATATTGAGAAACGGAAACACCCACATATCGATACGCAGGTTTTCTGATTTACTTTGCTCACGGGTATGCCCGGTATCAATATTAAACATATCGGTCGGGATCGCATGGTTACCCAACGCCAGCCCTGAAAAACCAATGCTGTCGACGTCAATGTTCTGGCGCATATTCATATAGCTGAGATTGACGCCAAACGGCAACGGAATCGAGTATCCACGGGCTTTGGCCTCTTCTCCCCAGATGGGAAAGGTGCGCTCTTCCGTATCCGCGGCACACGCCACACCAGAAACCAGCAGAAGCGGCACCATCGTATTAGTCCATCTCATTATTATCCTCATTTATGTCTCGCTTCATTGGTTACAGGCCAGCGCCCACATTGAAGTAAACCGCCTCTTCGTTGTCACTAAGGGCAACATCAATGCCGGTATGCAGACCGTATTCCCGGGCGATTAAATAGCGGAATCCCGCGCCCCAACCAACTTCGGTGCTGGAGTAAAGATCGCCTGCATTGTCGGTAGCACTCCCCGCGCCTACGAATCCCTGAACAATCCAGCGCGACGTCATTTGCCAGGCAAGCTGTGTTTGCACGGTGCTGACATCATTGCCTTGATAGCGATAACGGGAGATCCCACGCAGCGCGATATAAGGACGCGTCATCGGTGGGAGATGTTGGTCATGTCGGGACAGCATTTGATAATTAGTTGCCAGAGAAAGCGTCCAGTCCCGACTTAGCGGCAGGAAAAATTTGCCATCAAGCGTCAGTAAATCGTAGCGGTAATCGCCCCCAAGGTAGTGACCGTAAAACTGATATTCACCGCTGAGCGACACACCGTGTCCCGGCCAGAAAAAGTTATCGGTTGTGTCGTATTCTGCGACAATCCCTAAGCCCGATGACGTGCTGCTGTCACCGAGGACGTGTTTCCAGACGCGATCGATAACCGGGTTGTTTCGCGCAGAAATATCCATTTTCGCCCAAAACTGTGAGGCCCCTAAAAACACCGGAGAATCACCGACACGAAACAATAACTTTTGTATCCCGCCATAACCTTTGGTCTCAGTTTCAATCGCGCGATTGTTGCCGAAACCCGCGAGGTCACCCGAATAGATATCCAGATCGATATTTGCGTAACCTGCCGCAATAAAGTAACGAATATGATCGTCCGTCCAGGTATGCCGGTGGCCGCCCCCCACTGTAAGGTGACAGTTAAGTAGTGAACATCGGAACGAATCCGGGAACAAGTGAAAGAAAGCGGGATCAGGTGGGACAAAGTCAGGCAGATTAAGGCTTGGCGGCAATGTTCTTGTTCGCGAGTCGTGACGGTATGTTTATAAACAAAATTAGATCACCGCCGAGCGCCTGCATACTTATGACAGATAAAGTTGTAACGTCAATCCACAGCGTTTAATGGATTTGCGTCGCGTTTAAACAACATTAAACGTGTAGTATCTAATGTAATATGTTGAAGCTTTTTGTAATCGTTTAGTACTGCTTTGATCGACTTAAGAAGCGGTTTGATTCGAGTCAACTCTCAGCGCCCTTGAAGCCAGTTAAGTTGTTCTAATGAACACTTTAACTGGCCTTCTGGTTTTTACCGGACAGGTCTGCTTCGGCTACGCCGCTATTATCTTCAGATGACCCTTTTTTCATTTGCTCATGAAGGCGAATCAGCCTTTCTTTTTCAGATACGTCAAGATCTGACCAAGCCCTATCAGTCTCTTCTCGCTCTCTCAGCCTCTCAAGAGCCCCTCTAATACCCAACCTAAAAAATATCTGTACGAGTTCATGACGTTCTTCGGGATTCAAAGCATCAAAAATTAAAGACCATGCTGATGAGATAGCTCCTTCTATTGATGTGGCAGGCGTTCCGGTGAGTGCTGGGGTAATCCCTTCCATGCCATCTTCTACCAGGCCTTTCTGGGGGCTGTCAGCGCTAGAGCCCCTGTGCGCTTCATCGGCTATGAATACGTCGTTACGGCCAGTAGCTAGCCAGGTTAGGCTTACATTCTCTACTTCAGAAATTTTTACTAGGATTTCCACGCTTGGGGTTGCTGAGCGTGCGAAGTAATTATTTAGAGTCGAATAGGGTATATCCCAATCGAGTGAAACCTTCCTGAGACTTCTTCCTTTAAAGAGAGCTTTCATCCTATCGCGAATACTTTCTTTTCCTACCTGAGTAAAAGAAAAGTCATTTCTTTTTGTTTCTTTCATTTTTGAACCCATATAACTGTTTGATTTTAAATTGAAATTAATCAAATTTTAGTGAGATTAACTCATATGAGAAAACCAAGTTTTAAGTTTGCTTTATTTGCTTTACATATTCTCAAATTGGATCAATACTTACCCCAACGGATAACCCGCGCGGATTATCCGCATGGATAACTTTTTAGGGTAATCGAAAGATGCAAAGAAATGAAGGGCAGCGTGACTGGCATCGCATTGACATTGTTGCCGCACTTCACAAGTGTGGCTTCACAATGCGCCACCTTTCCGTCAGTGCCGGACTCAAACCCGATACGCTGAAAAATGCACTGGCAAGATCATATCCAAAAGGAGAGCGCATCATTGCTGATGCACTCAATACAGAACCTGCATCAATCTGGCCAAGCCGTTACAACAAGGATTAGTGAAATGTTTGTGACAGTTAATGAATTAGTGGGTGTGCCAGGACTACCAGCCACCCAGCAGGGGCTGAGATACAGCCTGAAAAAAATTACCGATAATGCCCCGCAGCTTGTTCGTAAGCGTGCAGGCACTAAAGCGTTTGAGTATCACATTTCGGCTTTGCCACCAGAGGTTCGCGCCGAGCTGTTATCCGCAAAAGGGCTGGTTGAAACGACTTCTGGTGTGATTAACCTTCCTGAGTGCCGCGCGAAAAACACAGACTCCGCGAACGACTTTGAACGCCAGCAACTTTGGAAGCACTGGGAAGGTGCCACAAACGAACAGCGTCAACGTGCTGAGCAGCGTACAAATGCGGTATCTCTGGTTGCTGAACTGGTTGATTCGGGTTTAACCCTGCGTCTGGCCCTGAGAACAGCCGCGATGAAACTTCACATGAGCGAAGGTTCATTACGTAATCTGTATTACCGCGTACAGAACCGCAGCCGTGATGTATGGGCTCCTGTTCTGCTTGACCGCCGTCTGCGTGAGAAGTGCAAAACCAACCGTGAAGCGCCAATCAGTGAGGATGCCTGGCAGTTTTTCCTTGGTGATTATCTGCGTCCGGAAGAACCATGCTTCACCAAGTCATATGAACTTCTTCAGATTGCTGCACGCGAATATGGCTGGGAAATCCCGTCCGAGCGAACCCTGCGTCGCCGTGTAGAACGCGAAATTGATGCACGGGTCATTGTGGCCACTCGCAAAGGTGACAATGCGCTGGCCCGTATGTTCCCGAGTCAGCAACGTACCGTCGCGCAGCTGCATGCGATGGAATGGATTAACGGCGATGGCTATCAGCATAACGTCTTTGTGCGCTGGTATAACGGCGAAGTTATTCGCCCAAAAACATGGGTCTGGCAGGACGTTCACAGCCGTAAAGTTATTGGCTGGCGTACCGACGTCTCTGAAAATAGCGACAGCATCCGCCTGTCATTGATGGATGCAATCTCCGAGTTCGGTAAACCTGAACACGTCACCATCGATAACACCCGTGCAGCTGCAAACAAATGGCTCTCTGGCGGCGTGCCTAACCGTTACCGTTTTAAGGTTAAGCCGGATGATCCGATGGGTATTTTGCCAATGCTGGGTATTCAGGTTCACTGGACCAGCGTGATTGGTGGTAAGGGCTGGGGTCAGGCTAAACCCGTTGAACGTGCCTTTGGTATCGGCGGCCTTGGAGATTATATCGACAAGCATCCGTCACTGGCTGGCGCATACACTGGCCCGAATACTCAGAATAAACCTGATAATTACGGTGACCGGGTCGTCGATGTTGAAACATTTCTTTCCGCCGTCAATGAGGGGATCGCCATGTATAACGCCCGTCTTGGTCGTGAGACTGAAATGTGCCAGGGCGAACTGTCATTTGATCAGGCATTTGAACGTAGTATCAGCAACGCGATTGTTACTCGTCTCAGCGATGAACAAATCCGCCAGCTTATGCTTCCGGCGGAAGCGGTAACGGTTAAAAACACCGGCGAATTCTTCCTGCAGTGTGGCGGTTCGTTGTATGGCCGCAAAAACAGTTACTGGAATCCGGTTCTGGCCAATATTCGTCAGCGCAAAATTACTGTGCGCTTTGACCCTCGTGATCTTCACAGCGAAGTGGCGTGTTACGACCTTGATGGCCGCTTCCTGTGCATGGCTGAATGCCGTTCCGCTGTAGCCTTTGGCGATACCGAAACGGGCCGTGAACACAGCCGCCAGCGTAAGCAGATGATGACCCATACCAAACGTGCGGCAAAAGCACAGCGCCGTATGACGGCAATCGAGGTCAACGATTTGCTGCCCAAAGTCGCACCGCCAGAGCCACCGCAACGGCATGTAGTTGAACGTGTATTTTCACATGGCAATACGCTGAAGAAGGTCCAGGAAATACAGGAGCATCAGAACGAAAACGACATGATTTTCCAGTCACTGATGAAGAATGTCAGCAAGGCGAAAAAATAAAAAAAGCGACGTTGAGCCGCCGCTTTTGAGAAGTGTTTAGAACAGTTTTAACAATGGAAAAAATACAGGATTAAAGACGATGACGCAAATTAACCATGATGTAATTCGCAGTACTGTAAAAGGTCTGATTGATAACAAGGATATTTCCGGTGCTGCGCTGTCACGTGAAACCGGGCTGTCTTCCTCGGCTTTCTCCCAGTTCATGAACGGGAAATACAAAGGCGACAATGATGCTGTGGCCACATCCATCAGCATCTGGCTTGATTCCCGGAGTTCCGCACAGAGTGCGCTCCCGGAAATTCCTGACTATGTGATGACGCCGACAGCGGAAAAAATCACTGCTGCGCTGACGTATGCGCAGCTGACTCACACCATTGCACTGATTTATGGCCATCCAGGCGTAGGTAAAACGGAGGCACTGAAACAATACGCCCGTACTGGCAATAACGTCTGGCGTCTTACTGCCAGCAAATCTCGTACTAACGAGCTGGAAACCATGTATGAACTGGCGCTGGAGATGGGGATTGCAGATGCACCTTATCAGCGTGGTGCGTTATCCCGTCTTCTTCGCCGCCGTCTGCGTGACACCAATGCCTTAATCATCATTGATGAGGCTGACTGGCTTAATTACGACGCCATTGAAGAGCTGCGAATTCTGCAGGAAGAGTGCGGGATTGGCCTGGCGTTCATCGGTAACCATAAGGTGTATGACCGTCTGACTGGTGGTAGTCGCACGGTGGACTTTGCCCGTCTGTTTTCCCGCGTGGCGAAGAAAATTGTTATCAATACCGTGCTGGCCGCTGACGTTGATGCGTTTTGTGATGCCTGGAAAGTTGAAGGCCGTGACGAGCGTAAGCTGTTACGCGCCATCGCCAAACGACCCGGTGCTTTGCGTTCTCTCTCCCATATCCTGCCGCTGGCGCATATTTACGCCAGCGGTAAAGGCGAGTCCGTAAATACGGGTCATATCCATTCAGCGATGCTGGAGCTGGGGCATGCTGAAGTCGTGGAGGACTAATGAATAAAGAGAACATGGTCAAATGTACTCGTTGCCGGAATATTCATAAAGAAGGCGAGCGAATTGAGGTCAGGGATAGAGCATATAAGGGCATTAAGATTTTTACCCTTGTTTGTCCCCGCTGCGGTTGTAAAAACTTTTACGATTTGAGCAAAGAGGTCAGCAAACAATGATTAGCGAACTGATTTCCTCACATGTACAGCAAGCGATGGCCACTGAGGTGATGCTGAACAAAAAAGGCTGTCTGGTTACGGAGTTTCGCCAGACCCGTTCTCGTCCCGTTCTTGAGGTGTCATGCCCTCCTGCTGAGCTGCTCAACAGTGCTGTGCGTATTGTCGAGCGCAACAATTCAGGCTCCCGTTCCGTGTGGGTAGCCAGTTTCAATGGTTGCCGGATTATCTGGAGGTAGATATGGCACAAGTAGTTATTGATATTAACGATGATGGTCAATCAGGTATCGATTTTAAGTTATCCATTACTGAAACTCCTGATGAAAAAGATGTCGCCGATTATATCGCTCAGGGCATCGTCGCTATGGGGCCACAAATGCTGAAGCAGGTTCTGGATATGTTGAACCTATCGCCTAAGCAACAGAATGAAGAAATTTAAGGTGAATAAATGAAAAATTCAAATACCGTCCCAGCGGGTTACCGCACCAATGCCCAGGGGCATCTGGTCCCTGAATCGCAGGTCAAACCACTGGATAAACTGCGTGATGACGTAGTGCTGAAAATCATTGCAGCAGCCCATGAGCAGCGTCAGTTAATGGCCGCGTTCAAACTTGAATCCATGCAGACTATTACCGACTTTATTGACCTGTCCGCCTCGGAGTACGGCGTGGAGTTCGGTGGCACCAAGGGTAATGTCACGCTGGTCAGCTTCGATGGTCGTTACAAACTTGTTCGTGCTGTGGGTGAGCATCGAGTCTTCGACGAGCGTATCCAGGCGGCAAAAACACTGATTGACGCTTGCATAGGCGAGTGGTCTGGCGGTGCTGACGACCGCATTATGGCGCTCGTTGATCATGCGTTCCGCGTCAATAAACAGGGTAAAATCGATATCAATCAGGTTCTGGGTTTGCGTCAACTGGATATTAACGATGCGAAGTGGAATGAGGCGATGGATGCTGTTGCAGATGCTATTCAGGTCACCGGCACCAGTCAATATCTGCGTCTTTATGAGCGCAAAGACGACGGCAGCTATCAGCAAATTTCGCTGGATTTAGCCAAGCTTTAAATACTTTTAAATAACACTTCAAATTAATTACGGCGCTTGCGTCAGGGGTTCGTTCGCGCCGAATTCAACAAAAGGAATATTTAATGAACGAGAAACAATTTATTTCAATGCTTATAGACCTGAAATCCTGGCATCAAAACCGCGTTGATAAATGCCAGATGATTATTGAAAACAAGGACGCTGATATTCGTCTGGAAATGGGTGAAAACGAGGTGCTGGAGTTTGGGGCTGACACTAAAGAAGCCCGGTTCATCCGAATTGGCGTCCAGCTCGCGCTGCTCCAGTTCCAGCCGTTCCCTGTCACCATGAAACAAGCTGACGACAACATGGAGGATGAAGACGATGAATAAGCCCGCTGTCTATGATGCCGCATTTGCCTGTTGGGGCTATGACCGTCAGGTTCTGGCAACGGCTGAAGAATGCAATGAACTCTCCGCTGCCTGTATTCGCTTCCTTAACCATAAAGCGAACGGCAACAAAATCGCTGAAGAAGCTGCTGACATGGAAATTATGATTGAACAGCTGCGTCACAATGGTCTGAGCGACATGATTGAACAACATAAAATCAAGAAACTTAACCGCCTGGCTCAACGTGTTGGCGTTGATACCCGTCCGGTTTCTCCGTTATCACCTTCTGTCTCCGTTCTTATGGAGCAGGCGCTGGAGCAGTTTGAAATGGCGCAGGCATTGTATCTCGACAAACAGAACAGCAACCGACTGGCCGCAGGCTCTGCCCGCAGGTGCATCAGCCTTCTGATGCATGCCGCCCAAATCATGATCCGGGAGCAGCAGCAGGCAGAACAGCGACAGGGAGAAAAAGCATGATCGACTCAATCAAAACCGTCCTGTCAGATAAAGGTGAAATGACCTGTCTGCAACTGGTGAGCGCCACAGGGACCGGTGCACCGGCATTGATCCAGGCGTTGCGAAAAGCAGTTGCCCGTGGCGAACTCCGCGAACGTAATGGCTATTACGACATTTTACGTAGTAAAGCGCCGGCGACATCCCGTCGTTCATTCCCCTGGGTTGAGGGTACTGAGATACCGCGTAACGTGCAGTACCTTGCTTCAGGGCCGCGTTCAGCAGAAACGGTATTCGTTCTGGTTGAGCTGGATGCAAAAAAACAGCTGCAGGGCTGGCCGCAATTTGAACGTGCATTAATCGACGTTCGAATGGGGCATTTTCAGTGTGCCAGAACCGGGCAGATTGTTACCCGGCATGTCCTTCGATACCTGCCCATTGATATGCAGGGGGTAGCCTGATGCTAATCGTCTTTGCTTGTTATATCGCCGGTGGTATTGGCACATTCTTTCTGATTGCGGTGATTCGTGGTAGCAAAGTGATGGATAAAGAGGTTGATTCAGTCAGCGCTCTTGTGGGGGCCATAGCATGGCCATTCACATTGATGGCTCTGGTCGGTTGCGTCACCCTCTGGTGGCTTTTTGACATACTTGATCTGCTTTTCTACAGCGCAGTTACTTATTTCAGGAGCCGCAAATGAGTGAATTTATTGAGCGATTGAAACAGGCGAACCTAGTGAAAGATAACGAGATCGTCAGCCTGGTTCGCGCCATTAATGGCCTTGACCTCGATATTGAAGAAGGGAGCCTGTCTCCAATGGTCCTGGAAGCTATTCGTACAGTAAAAAGCCAGCTTCATACTGTCCTTATTCTTACCGCCAGACAAATTATGGAGGCCGCTGAATTCGCAGGTCTTGAGGTTTTCGTGGAGCCTGATAGTGATGAACTGGATCATGAATATTGCATCCGTTCCGGGACTATCTTGGCCAGCCCTGATGAAGGGCTGGAAGCATATGACGGTTATCTCATTGAGTCTGCCGAATACCCGGAGGATGGCGCAGTGCCGCTGTCTGGTGAACAGCCGTTTGTTGAGTATGAACCGGTGATTGATGAGGGTTTTCTGCAACAGGCGGCGAAGCACACCGGATGGGCTGGCGCACTGGCTAAGCGGATGCTGTCAATTGGTGCTGTGGGACAATGGTTTATTGGCGACGATACCGGGATGAGCAGCAAAACCATGGCTGCGATATACCTTGGTGCAACAGCTGGCGATGGTGGGCGTTTTCGTTATCCGCTCGACCCTGCAGATTTTGGGCGCTGCTGGCGGCTGGTCGATGGAATACCCGCTATTCGGGATGCTTTCCCGAGAATGCGACAAATTTACCCGCCACTGGCCCCATTCATTGAGCACTGGGATGAATTGTCTGCACTGTATGTGGCTGCTGTCGAAAATGGAACCGGCAAAGCACCTGCTCTGTACCAGCTAATGAAAGAACTGAGGGCTGAAATCGAATGACTACCACTATCACAAAAGAACAATGGCAGGGTATCCAAAACACGCTGGGTGGTTTGTACAACAGAGTCGAGTTCACGCTGTCCTCGGGTGAAAAAGTCGCAGTTTATAAGGCTATGGTCTCCGAGAATAAACTGGCGCTGATCGTCTGGATTGATGATACCCGTAGTGAGGCATGGGGATGGCCGTCACATAAAGATTTTCGTCCGATTACGAAGGCAGTATGGCGTCGTAAAACCTATAAGCCAGGCGCTTCCATCATCCGTCGAGCGTTAAAAACCAGAGATGGCCAGCGCTGGTTGAAACGCAAGGAAAATGCGTACCTTCATGAGGTGGTCGAATACTGGGTATGCCATTTCAGTACTGCGGCATCATTGGTTCGGCAGTTTAAGAAAATCGACGGACTTGAGCTTGTTACACCACTGAGCGAGGTAATGGTTGATGCGGGCTAATACCATCAAACTGATCCACGTTGCGCGACGTTCTCTGGGCCTTGATGATGAGACCTATCGTGTCTTTTTGGGCTCAGTTGTGCCCGGTAAGCGTAGTTGCCGTGATATGAGTACAACGCAGCTGCAGGCCGTTCTTGATGCGCTGAAAGAGAGAGGATTCCGCCCTGTATCATCCAGACATAAAGCATCATCAGGGATTGCGGGAAAAATCAGGGCTGTATGGTTCGCTATGCATACCCAGGGCTTTGTCACCAGTAACGATAATGCTGCGATTGATTCTTACGTGAAACGCATTACGCGGCAGCAGAACGGCGGCGAAGGTGTGGCAAAGCTGAACTGGTTACGTGATGAAAAAGCCCGAACTGTTCTGGAAAGCCTGAAGCGATGGCATATGAGATGCATGCTTGAGCACTTACCTGATAATGGGCTTAAACCGACCTATGATGCAGTTTGTGCTAGGTATCAAAAAATGCTTTCAAATTAGAATGCTGATAATGTTAATCCACACAATATAAAGGGAATAATTATGAATAGAGTTATGATGGCGGCTTTACTGGTTTTAGGATTTTTAGCTGCTAGTTCTTCTTATGGCGAAGAGTTCGATCCAGAGGCTGTTGCAGCAGAGTATCTAAAAAATAGCGATTCAGTGTGGGCTGATAGTAAACCCGTAAAAAAAGACCCTGCATCGGGTTTCTGGACATGCAATGGCATCCGCTTGCATATGGGGGTGGATTTGACATCCTGGCAAAACCTCGATACTCAGGAGCTTTTTACTATGGTAGAAAAACCATCGAAAGAAGACGCTCCAGGACCTGTTCATAATGGAATGGCATATCTCTATTCTTCTATGAACAATCCTGCTTATATGAGGGGGTTTGCTATCGATAAAGCCGGAAAACAGCTTTTTATTCAGGATGAACTGAAGTTTTCCAAGTATTATCGATGTAAACGCAACAACTGATCTAATCATCAATCCCGCCAATGTGCGGGATTTTTTGTATACTGACTGTGCACTTACCTTGAGGAGGGTTTATGTCACAACAGTCGGAGCTTTTTGAACACGACCCGGCCGTCCACCAGTTGCTTGATCATATCGACAATATCCCTGTCGGCGAGCTTGAGCACCAATGGCCACAAATGCTGGTTGCGCTTGTCGATGTGATGGAGGCAGAATTGAAGCGCCTTAGTATTGCTGAAGATAGTCGTTTGCTGGCACGTAAGCTGGCGCTGGCCATGTCACATTACATGGGTGGTCGTCAGTATTATCTTCCATCCGGTGATAAACTGGTTACGGCGTTGCGGGATGATCTCATCTTCTCCCGTTTCGACGGTCGCAACCTTGAAGACCTGCGCCGCGAGCATCGTTTATCTCAGACCCAGATTTACGATATCATCGCCCGTCAGCGCAAGCTTCACACCCGCCGTCGTCAACCAGATTTATTCCCGCATTAATCATCTGAAACAGCCGACTGCGCTCGAGAGTGCGGGTTGTACTCAGATACCGGAATCACCTCTCTAATCAGCTTTTTCTTATCCTCGGATGCAGATCCACTCACCGGATAAGCTGATGCCCCAAATACCCCGAAGCCTGAAAGCGTCATTGCTGGCGATAGCTATTGCCGGCGGCGGTTACCACGAGATGACCCGTGAAACCCTTATCCATGTCGAAGGTATTGAGTATTACCCATACCGCGATATTGCCGGAATTTTGACGGTATGCGTTGGGCATACTGGTGCAGATATTCAGATGCGTACCTACACACACAGCGAGTGTATGTCTCTGTTGGGCAGCGATTTAAAGCCCGTTCGGGCAGCCATTAAACGGCTGGTTAAAGTCCCTTTAACCGATTTTCAACGCACTGCGCTTGAGACGTTCATTTTCAATGTTGGCACCGGTGCGTTTGCCAGTTCGACCCTCCTCAAAAAGTTAAATGCCAGTGATTTTGAAGGTGCCCGGGATCAGATGCGCCGCTGGGTCTTTGCAGCCGGGAAACCGTGGAAAGGGCTGATGACCCGCCGTGAAGTTGAGATGGCCATCTGGTCTGTCGGGGGTATTGATGACCTTCGGTGATAAAGCGATCGCAATCGGCGCGGTGATTGCAATTGGGGTTGGCTGTTTTGTCTGGGTCAATGTCGAGAAAACCCATAGTGAGAATGTTCAGCTGCGCAAAGAGCTGCTGACAGAAACCCAGGCCAGAAACACTGCGGAATGGCTGCTACACAGCCAGGAGCAGACCATTCAGATATTCAGCGCGATCCGTGTAGCCAATGCAGCAGCGCGGCGCGAAGACGAGAGACTGCGCGATGAAGCTCAGAACCAGATCACCCTCATCCTTGAAAAAGACGAATGTGCTAAGCGCGATGTGCCTGCTGCTGCTGTTGAGTGGCTGCAGCGGGTCGAAACCCGCGCCCGTTCCGGTGGTGGTGACCCCGCTGCCTATTGATGCAGAACTGCTGGCGGAAACGCCTGTGCCCGTACGACCTGTTCCGTTCACTTACGGCGCTTCAGTGGTCTGGAATGCGACGTTGTTGCTGGCTCTGGGTCAGTGCAATCGTGATAAGAGCGATGCCCGCCAGCAGGATTTAAAAAGGATTGATATTTATGGACGCCGACCTGCTTCAGGAGACTGAAGAGTTTCTGCAGGAACTCTGGCAGCAACAAGGTTGCAGCTGGCCAGGGCCACAAATCATGCGCTCTGAGCCGAACCGTATTTGTGCGTTATGTCGCCGCAGACTGGGGATTGTTGAGCTGACAGGGTGGTATGAGCCGTTGTGTCAGTTTTGTCATTCAGGGAGTTAAGCGTGGGCATTTTTGAACTTATCGGGTTGTGGCCATATCTGTTGCCGGTTGCGTTTGGTGGGATTGTCTGGGCTATGCGCCGTACATTCGCCAGCACCGAACGGGTAGAGAAGCTGGAAAATCGCCTCACCGAGATGGAAACCAAATACGCCAATATGCCTGGCGTTGAAGATATGCAGGAAATGCGTCTGCGTATGACGGAAATGGCAGGCGATATGAAGGTCATCGGCCAGCGTGTGCAGTCGATGACCCATCAGATTGAATTGTTACTGGAAAATGCGGTGAACCGGAGCAAATGATGATTAATGATATTCTGACTGAAGACCAAAGGCTGGTCATTCTCCGCAGCCTGATGGACTGCAACAATGAGGCAAACGAAAGTATCCTGAATGACTGCCTTGATGCCTATGGCCACAATATTTCACGCGACCTCGTTCGCACTCATATTGACTGGCTGCAGGAACAAGGGCTGGTGATGATTGAAAACCTGCGAGGTTTCTATGTCGTCACTATCACCGGTCGGGGGCAGGATGTAGCCGAAGGCCGCGCCCGTGTTTCTGGTGTTAAAAAGCCACGCGCCCGCTGAGGTCTGTTATGGAACCGATTAAACCCACTCGTGGCCGAGCTTCCAAGGTCGATTTACTGCCTGAAAACGTGCGTAAAACCCTGCATGAAATGCTGCGTGATAAAGCCATTCCCCAGGCGCAAATCCTTGAAGAGATTAATGCTCTGATTGATGACGCGGGTTTGTCAGAGGATATGCGCCTTTCCCGTTCTGGTCTTAATCGCTATGCCACCAGTGTTGAGCAGGTCGGACACAGTATGCGCCAGTTGCGTGAGGCAACATCGCAACTGACGGCCGAACTGGGTGATAAGCCAATGGGCGATACCACCAAACTTATCCTGGAAATGGCGCGTGGCCAGTTGTTCAAGTTGTTTATGGCACAGGCTAATAATCCGGACGCGCAAGTCGATATCGATGTGCTGAAAAACGCCATGCTGGCCGCACAACGTCTTGAAGCTACAGCCATGTCCAGTCACAGGCGCGAGAAAGAGATCCGCCAGGCCTTTGCAGAAGAAGCGGCTAATGCTGTCAGCGACGAGCTGCGGGGCACGGATGGGATGAGCGAAGAGCTTGAGCAGCGTATCCGCAACGTTCTGTTAGGGAAAGCATGATATGGCTTCCCCTAATAAAAGACTCACCCCACTCAGTCAACCGCGCCAGATTGACCTGCAGGAAGAAGCCAGCAAACTTGGCGTCGATATCGTCACCGATGCCGGCAGCATAAACCCGGCAACTGAATCGGTGTTTCTTCCCTATCAGGCCCGCTGGTTCAGTGATGAAAGCCAGATTTGTATTGCCGAAAAATCCCGCCGTACCGGTCTGACCTGGGCAGAAGCTGGCCGCAACGTCATGACCGCAGCCAAACCCCGCAAGCGCGGTGGCCGCAATGTCTTCTATGTTGGTTCCCGCCAGGAGATGGCGCTGGAGTACATCGCCGCCTGTGCGCTGTTTGCCCGCGCCTTTAACCAGCTGGCGAAAGCCGACGTCTACGAGCAGACCTTCTGGGACAGCGATAAAAACGAAGAAATTCTGTCGTACATGATTCGATTCCCGAACAGCAATTTTAAGATCCAGGCGCTGTCCTCGCGGCCGTCCAACCTGCGTGGCCTGCAGGGTGACGTCGTTATTGATGAAGCCGGCTTTCATGAATCGCTTGATGAGCTGCTTAAAGCTGCGTTCGCGCTGACCATGTGGGGCGCTCGTGTGCGCATTATCTCCACGCATAACGGCGTTGATAACCTGTTTAACCAGTACATCCAGGACGCCCGCGAAGGTCGGAAAGATTATTCCGTTCATCGTATTACCCTGGATGATGCCATCAGCGATGGTCTGTATCGCCGAATCTGTTACGTCACGGGTCAGGACTGGTCTGCGGAAAAAGAGAAAAAATGGCGTGACGACCTTTACCGCAATGCCCCGAACAAAGAGAGCGCCGACGAGGAATATGGCTGCGTGCCGAAAAAGTCCGGCGGTGCCTATCTTTCCCGCGTGCTGATTGAAGCGGCGATGACGCCGGAGCGTGATATTCCGATCCTGCGCTTTGAAGCGCCTGACGATTTTGAATCCTGGTCGCCAGAACTGCGGGAAGCGGAAGTTTCAGCGTGGTGCGAGAAAGAGCTGGCCCCGTTACTGGCCGCACTCAACGTCCAGCATAAGCACGCCTTTGGTGAAGACTTTGCCCGTACTGGTGACCTGACGGTTTTTGTCCCGCTGGAAATCACCGCTGACCTGTATAAGCGCGAGTGCTTCCGCGTCGAGCTGAAGAACGTCACCTATGACCAGCAGCGTCAGATCATGCTGTATATCCTTGCCCGTTTACCGCGCTTTATCGGTGCCGCTTTTGATGCCACCGGTAACGGCGGATATCTGGCGGAGGCTGCGCGTCTGGTGTATGGCCCGGAGATGATTGACAGCGTGCATCTCTCAGCAGCCTGGTATCAGGAATGGATGCCAAAGCTTAAAGGTGAATTTGAGGCGCAGAACCTGATTATCGCCCGTCACCAGACAACGCTGGATGACCTGCTCAATATCAAGGTCGTTAACGGCGTTCCCCAGATTGATAAGGGCAGAACCAAAGACGCCAATGCCAGTGGCACCGGTGGCAAACGTCACGGTGACTTTGCGGTAGCACTGGCGATGGCTGTACGTGCTTCTTATATGAATGGTTTTGTCATCGACGAAGACAGCGTGCAGGTGCTGCCCGGTAAGCGCCGGGAAGATACGCACGACGATGAAACCCATGATGATTACCACGAATTTGAAAGAGGATGCTGGTAATGGGCCGTATTCTGGATTTAACGGGCAATCCCTTCGATTTTGATCCTGACTTACAGACAGCGCAGGAATCACTGGTGATGATGGCAAAGCGTACTCAGGAGCATCCCTCCAGTGGTATCACGCCGAACCGTGCCGCGATTATTTTGCGTGATGCAGAGCGCGGGGATTTGGCCGCTCAGGCTGATCTCGCCTTTGATATGGAAGAAAAAGACACGCATCTGTTTTCCGAACTGTCAAAGCGCCGGCTGGCCATTCAGTCTTTGCCCTGGAGCATTCAGCCACCGAAAGACGCCACTCCGCAGGAAAAGAAAGATGCGGCCATGCTCGATGAGATGTTGCAGGATGCAGCCTGGTTTGAGGACGGTATTTTTGATGCCGGTGATGCCATCCTCAAGGGCTACAGCATGCAGGAAATCGAATGGGGCTCGCTGGGTAAGCAGCGCGTACCCGTTGCGCTGCACTGGCGCGATCCGGCGTTGTTCTGTGCGCCAGAAAGCAATCTGAACCAGCTCAGGTTGCGCGATGGTAGCGCCGACGGTGTTGAACTTCAGCCATTTGGCTGGTTCCGCCATCAGGCTAAATCCCGTTCAGGGTATGCCGGCACGCTGGGGCTGGTCCGAACGCTGGTATGGCCGTTTATCTTCAAGAACTATTCGGTGCGTGATTTTGCGGAGTTTCTGGAGATTTACGGTCTGCCCATGCGCGTCGGTAAATATCCAACAGGTGCCACATCCCGTGAAAAATCGACCCTGATGCAGGCGGTAATGGATATCGGACGCCGCGCCGGCGGTATTATCCCGATGGGGATGGCGCTGGAGTTCCAGAGTGCGGCCGATGGCCAGGCTGACCCGTTCCAGGCACAAATCAGCTGGGCTGAGCGTTCCATGTCAAAAGCCATTCTGGGGGGAACACTGACCACGGAAGCCGGTGACAAAGGTGCGCGTTCGCTGGGCGAAGTCCATAACGAAGTCCGTAAAGAGATCCGCAATGCCGACCTGCGGCAGCTGCGTCGCTCTGTCAACCGTGACCTGATTTATCCGTTACTGGCAGTCAACAGCCGAACCACCCTCGACCCGTGCCGTTTGCCGGGTATTGTGTTTGATTCCGGGGAATACGAGGACCTCTCCATGTTTGCGGAGGCCATCCCGAAACTGGCGGCAGGTATGCCGGTGCCGGTGTCCTGGATTCAGGAAAAACTGAATATTCCTCAGCCAAACGGTGACGAGCAGGTATTCCGCGCCGCGCCGGTGGCTGAAGGTCTGCCAGCGGCGAACGGTCAGGCCAGTCTGAGTGCGACAGACCTGAAGCAGACTGATGATATTGACGATATGGGCGCGGCGGTGACGCCGGACGCGTTTAAACAGGCCATTGATCCGCTTTTAAAGCCCGTTATTGCCAGCATTATTAAAAACGGCCCTGAATCAGCGATGCAGGATGCGGTGACGCTCTATCCCGAACTGGATGATGCGGCGCTTATCGACCTCCTGACACGCGCCATCTTTGTCGCTGACCTGTGGGGGCGCATCGATGGCACAGGCAGTTGATTTGGCATACGCCGCACGGTTACCCCCAAAAGAGGCTGTCTCCTATTTCAGATCCAAGGGCCATAACGTCACCTGGAACTGGTATGAGCAACTGACGGACGCGCATGCCCGCGCGTTTACGGTCGCTAAAGCGGTGCGGCTTGATGTGCTGAACACCATTCGTGACGAGGTTGATCGCGCTGTCCATGACGGCATCACGCGTCAGGAGTTTACCCGGACGCTGGCACCGCGCCTGCAGAAGCTGGGATGGTGGGGAAAGCAGATTGTTGTCGATACCGAGGGTAATGCGAAAGAAATTGAGCTGGGAAGCCCGCGCCGGCTTGCCACCATCTATAACGTAAATATGCGCACGGCTTATAACAGCGGCCGCTATGCGCAGATGATGAATAATGTTGAGGGTTACCCGTTCTGGCAGTATGTAGCCGTTATGGACGGGCGAACCCGCCCGGAGCATGCCGCGCTGAACGGGATGGTATTTCGCTATGATGACCCGTTCTGGAAGACGCACTATCCGCCGAACGGCTGGAACTGCCGCTGTCGCGTCAGGGCGTTGTCTGCTGAGCGAATGAAAGCGCTGGGGCTGAAAGTCAGTTATGGGGCATCTTTCGTGCATTCCCATGAGGTTGATGCCGGCATTGATGAGACCACGGGTGAAATCTTCAGGACGGAGTCCACAACCTTTGATAACGGCCGCGTGAAGATGACACCCGATGTGGGCTGGTCGTATAACCCAGGTTCTGCGGCGTTCGGTACTGACCAGACGCTTATTCGTAAGGTTATCGAGACCCGCGACCCGCAGCTGCGTGAGCAGGTTATCCAGTCGCTCAATAACAGCCGCGAGCGCCAGCTGGCATTTTCAGTATGGGCAAAACGTACCCTCGCCAGCGGCCGCGCCGGCGATGCCGTTCAGACGCTGGGCTTCATGTCTGAATCCGTTGCTGCTGTGGCCAGAGCGCGAGCCGGTGTTGAGCCAGCCCGGCTGCTTGCCATCAGCGAAAAAGGTCTGTCTGATGCGGTATCTGCTGCAGACTCAAAACTCAGTGACAGCGATGTACAGCAACTGCCGGCATTGATGGCTCAACCACAGGCGGTGCTGTGGGATAGCAGCAAGAATATGATCCTGTATGTGACCTCTGCAGACGCAGAAGACCAGCAGATAGTTATTCGCACTGAGGCCGCTGTGAAGAAAAACGGTGATCTGCTTGCTCAGGTCGTCAGCATGTCACGCACGAACCTTAGCAGCCTCCAGTCGGCTGTGAACTCAG
Source organism: Citrobacter sp. wls718 (assembly GCF_005280945.1). Classification (NCBI taxonomy): domain Bacteria; kingdom Pseudomonadati; phylum Pseudomonadota; class Gammaproteobacteria; order Enterobacterales; family Enterobacteriaceae; genus Citrobacter; species Citrobacter sp. wls718. The sequence goes on along the minus strand of NZ_SZWV01000083.1, from coordinate 14,523 downwards.
GTTCTCTTGAGGTGATCGAAGGTCGCCTGGGGCATAAGGAGGCACCATGAGTATTGATCTGGCGGTCGTACTCGACATCAACCGAATTCAGTCGGCATTCATCAGTCTGGGAGCAATGGCCAATGACGGAGCCATTCCACGTGCTGCAGCTGCAGCGCTGCTCTCCTCAACCGAGAACGCCTTTGAACAACAGGCGGACCCGGTCACCGGCGAGCACTGGGCCAGCTGGAGCGATCCTTATCTTGCCTGGCGTGAAAAACATAATTATGTTCCTGGCACCATCCTGACCCTTAATGGCGATCTGGCCAGAAGTATCACCACTGATTATGGCCCGGACTGGGCGCTGATTGGTTCACCGATGATTTATGCTGCGATTCATCAGTGGGGTGGTAAGGCGCGATATACTGTCCTTGAAGCCCGTCCTTACATGGGGCTTGATAAGGTCGGTCGTAAAGAGATTTACTCCGCCATCGAAAAACGTGCTCAGGCTGCTCTCAGGCCATAGTATGATGTGAGTGATACGTTGGCGCTCATAAAATCTTTTAAACGCGTACAGAGAGATTTAAACGTGTTTTAAATGGGGTTGCGTCCGTTCTCCCGCTTCGCTTTCCATCCGGCTCATTGTTTTCAGTCAGATACCGGAATCACCTGCAATTTCTTCCCCGCGTAAAAATGGCCTGAGTTACTCAGCAACGAGCAGGCCATGAAAACAAAACCTTCCTCTTTTGGTATCGCCATTCTTGCGGCCACCGTCGGTGATGACGGCTGGTGCCAGTTGCTCCCTGCGGGTCGTTTTCGTGCCCGTGATGGTCGTCCGTTTGATGTGGCCGATGGCTGGTACATGGATGCGGCCATTGCTGCACGTCTTATTGATGGTGTCAGGGCTCTCGGCCAGGACGTTCTGATTGATTACGAACACAACCAGCTGCGCAAATCTGAAGGGCTTTCGCCCGATGAGCTGAAAGCGGCTGGCTGGTTTAACGCTGATGAAATGCAGTGGCGTGAAGGCCGGGGGCTTTTTGTTAAGCCTCGCTGGACGCCAGCGGCGCTGACCTATCTTGCCAATGAAGAATTCGGCTTCCTTTCTGCTGTTTTTCCTTACGACCTCGTTACCGGCGCACCAACCGTGCTGCGCATGGTGGCGCTGACCAATGACCCCGGCGCGACTGGCATGCAAAAGCTGGCGGCGCTGGCCGCTTCCTTTGATGAACTCACTAACCACCCACATGAGGGACGTTCCATGAATGAAAACCTGCGTCAGCTGCTGGCGCGACTCGGTATCACGCTGGCTGAAAATGCCGCCGTAACCGATGAGCAGGCCACGGCTGCACTCTCTGCCTTTGATGTACTAAAGGGCAAGTCAGATAAGCACGACGAACTGAATACCCGCGTGGTGGCGCTCAGTGCAGAACTGGAGACGGCAAAGACCGCCACAGGTACGCCTGACCTGACCAAATGGGTACCGGTGGAAACCTATAACGCCATTCGCCAGGAGCTGGCGGTGGTGACTGGCAAACATTCCACCGTCTCCCTTAGTGCGGTCCTGGATAAGGCTGAAACCGAAGGCCGTATTTTCAAATCCGAGCGTGCTTACTTTGAGCAGGTCGGTGCGCAGGTTGGTGTTGCTGCGCTCTCTGCTCAGCTTGACGCCAAACAACCGATTGCGGCGCTGACGGCTCTGCAGACCTCGACTACCACTATCCCGGATACCCGTCGCGAAGGACTGGCTGCGCTGTCTGCTGACGAAAAATCCGCAGCAAAAGCACTCGGCATGTCTGAAGCCGAATACCAGAAACTCAAAGAGGAAGGCGATAAATGATCGTTACCCCGAACTCTATTAAAGCCCTGATGACCTCCTTCCGTAAGGACTTTCAGGGTGGTCTGGATGGTGCACCGTCACAGTACCAGCAGATTGCGATGACCGTACCGTCATCCTCCAAATCTAACACCTATGGCTGGCTGGGTAATGCACCGCAGTTGCGTGAATGGGTCGGCTCTCGCGTGGTAAATCAGATGGCTGCATCTGCTTATACCATCGCCAATAAAACCTACGAGGGCACCGTCGGCATCAGCCGTGATGACTTCGAAGATGACAACCTCGGCGTTTACAGCCCAATGTTTTCTGAGCTGGGTCGTGCCGCGGCAGTGCAGCCTGACGAACTGGTGTTTGGTCTGCTGAAGGATGGTTTCAATCAGGTCTGCTATGACGGCCAGAACTTCTTTGATACCGATCACCCGGTTTATCCGAAAGTGGACGGCAGCGGCGCAGCGAAATCTGTGGCGAACGTCTATCAACAGACCGCTGGCTGGACGGGCGATAGCTGGTATCTGCTGGATTGTTCCCGCGCCATCAAGCCGCTGATCTTCCAGGACCGTCGTAAGGCTGAACTGGTTGCCAAGACCACCATTTCTGATGACAACGTCTTCACCGATAACGAATTCCGTTGGGGCGTCAGTTGTCGTCGCGCGGTGGGCTTCGGGTTCTGGCAGATGGCAATGGCCATGAACGGTGACCTGACGCTGGACAACCTGTGGACCGGCTGGACCACCATGCGCAAGTTTCATGCTGACGGTGGTCGCCCCCTGGGGATTCGTCCGACGCATCTGGTGGTAACACCGGGTAATGAAAAAGCGGCCATCCAGTTGCTGGAGCGTGAGCTGATTGCCGGCACCAACGGCGTCGTCAGTAACGAGATGAAAGGCAAGTTGAAACTGATTGTCGCTGACTACCTGTAAGTCACCTGCAGTCTTAAACCGACGTTAAAGGCGGTTAATCCGCCTTTAACCTGCAGTTTAACGTGGATTCATAGGGAGAACCCATGTCATGTCAGAAGAACTTAAACAAGGTATTGATGGCGTTTCACCGGCTCGCGAAACAGCTGGCAATCAGCTTTTCAACCTGGTGGTCAAATGTTACCGGGACGTTTACCGTCGTGCCGGCATCCCGTTCACCCGTGGTGAAAACCACCTGGTGGGTGTCACTGAAGCGCAAGTGCGGATTCTCGAAGGCGACAGCGTCCTCAAAATCGTATCTGGTTCGCCAGTACCGGACGAGGAAGAACCAGGGGCCGTGGACAACGTGGGCGTGGGCAGTCAGCTGAATACTGATGTCCTGAATGCGCAACAGCTCACCCTGCGTATTATTGCGGCCGTTGCCGGGCTGGATAAAAACGACCCGGACAACTTCACCTCTGCGGGTTCCCCCAAAGTGGCAGTGGTCAGTGCTGCGCTCGGTGAGAGCATCACCGGTGAACAGCTAAAAGTGGCGCTTGCCTCTCAGGCCGGAGACGCATAATGACCTACGCCACTGTCGCGGATATGACATCCCGCTATCAGCGAAGCAACCTTGATCGTCTGACTTCATCCAAAACGGATAGCGGTATGCCGGATGACACTGTGATTGTCACGGCGTTGAGTGATGCGACTGCCATGATGGACAGCTACATTGTCGCCCGCTATACCCTGCCGCTGACAGTGGCACCCGCCACCTTGCCGCAGGTTTGTTGCGTTATTGCCTGGTATTTCATGATGGATATGCAGGCTACCGAACAGGCCACACAGCGCTATAAAGATGCTATTCGCTGGCTGGAAGGTGTCCGGGACGGAAAAATTCCGCTCGGTACTGATACGGCTGGCAGCGCACCTGAGGGCGAAAATCTGGTTCAGGTTATCTCAGATGCCCCTGTTTTTTCCCGTAAACAGCAGGGATTTATCTGATGATCGGCGACACCGAAACTGAATTGCTGAATGCCGTTAAAGGGTTATTCGGGCAGACGCTAAGGGCAATTGATACCCATCCGGGCACCTGGAATGATGTCGCTATTAAACGGATGTTGCTCACACCACCATCAGTGCATGTTGCCTGGCTTGGCTGCGGTCCCGGCCGAACCTCCCGGGAGGTTGAAAGTCAGTGGGTCTTTTATATCTGTGCCAGCATGCTCAACGGACGTGAAGGTAACCGACTGGGTATCTACCAGATTATTGAGCGCCTGGTGGCAGGTATTAACTGGAAGACGTTCGGCCCGACTACGGGCATGAAGCTGACCAAGGGGCAGAATCTATACACCGATGCCCAGAGCGGCGCGGGTTGTGCGCTTTACGGCCTTTATTTCAGCGGCACTACGCCCATCGATACTAGCATCGATCTCAGCGCTCTGGACGACTACGAACGCCACTGGCAGACGTGGAAACAGCCAGGCGGTACACCGCCTTTTGAGGCACATATCAACGTAAACGAGAAACAACCATGACTGATGTGCTGAAGATTAAGCCGGCTCCCGGCCGCACTGTTCGCGACCCGCAGACCATGAAGCTGCTGGCCGTAGACGGTGAGACCAAGCCGCAAACCAGTTTCTGGCTGCGCCGCCTCAAAGATGGCGACGTGCTCCCGGTAGAAGCCACTAAGAAAGGTGCGAAATGAGCGATATCTCTTTTGATTCGATCCCTGCTGGCGGTGCAATTCGCGTCCCTCTGGCGTATATCGAGTTCAACAACAGCAACGCCGTTTCCGGCACGCCTGCACCACGTCAGCGTGTTCTGATGTTCGGCCAGCGAGCCTCTGACGTTAATCAGAAGCCGGTTGGCTCTGTACCTGCCAATACGCTGACGCGTATTTATTCCCCATCTCAGGCCGCTGCTGCATTTGGTCAGGGGTCGATGATCCACCTGATGGTGACGGAGTTCCTGAAGCTTAATCGTGTTGCTGAGCTGTATTGCATCGCCCAGGGTGATGGTACGGGTGTTCCCGATGCTGCCACCGTTAAGCTGAGCGGCACGGCCACTGAGAACGGCACGCTGGTGACGTATGTCGCAGGCACACGCATCCCGACCACGGTTAAAACCGGGGATAAAGGTGCTGACATTGCCCAGAGTCTGGCTGACCTGATTAATGCAAAATACGATCTGCCGGTGACGGCGACCGTTGTTCCCGATAGCGGCGGCGCGAGCGCTGACCCGACTCATGCCGATGTGAAGTTATCTGCTAAGTTCCTCGGCCGTTCCTGCCCGACGGACACACGCTTCAATTATTACGATCAGGAAATGACGCCTGGCGGCATTGTGGCTACCGTGACGTACCCGGCTGACACCAACAGCAACCCGGACCTGTCAGCATCTGTCGCGGCAATGGGTGATTTGCAGTTCAAATATCTGGTCATGCCTTATACCGACCCGACGAACCTCAACCTGTTGCGTACAGAACTGACTGAACGCTGGGGACCGATTAATCAGGCTGATGGTATTGCATTCACCAGCTATCACGGTCCGATGGGGAGCCTGACGACCTTCGGTCTGAGTCGTAACGATCATCTGCTGTGCTGCCTTGGCGCCCCAGCGACGCCGCAACCTCAGTATTTCTGGTGCAGCAGTATTGCTGCAGTAGCAGCTGCGTCCCTGAGTATTGACCCGGCACGACCGCTGCAGACGCTGGTTGTCGGCAACCTTATGCCTCCTGTTCAGACCGACCTCTTCACCTGGCCTGAGCGCAATGGCCTGCTGTTTGACGGTATCAGCACGTTTACCGTCAACGATGGTGGCCAGGTTCAGCTTGAGCGGCTTATCACCACGTATCGCACAAACAGCTTTGGTGATCCCGACCCGTCTTATCTCAACGTTGAGACCATCGCCACTCTGAGCTATCTGCGCTATTCGACCCGCGTACGTATTACGCAGAAATTCCCGCGTCATAAGCTGGCTGACGACGGTACGAACTTCGCGCCGGGTCAGCCGGTGGTGACCCCGTTGATTATCAAAACGGAGCTGCTGGCGCTGTTTACCGAGTGGGAGGAAGCCGGTCTGGTGGAAGACTTCACCACCTTTAAAGACGAACTCTACGTGGTGCGCAACAAAAGCGATCGTGACCGGGTTGATGTGCTGGCCGGGCCGAACCTCATTAACCAGTTCCGCATCTTCGCAGAACAGATCCGCTTCATTCTCTAAGGGGGGAATATGGCAGGAAATCAACGCCAGGGCGTCGCTTTTATCCGTGTCAACGGACTGGAACTCGAGACGCTGTCGGGTAGTACCTTTACGCCAGCAGGTGACAGTCGTGAAACCGTAAAAGGCAGTCGCGTGTATGGCTATAAAGCGACACCGCGTGAAGCCACGCTTGAATGCAAAATTCCCGGTGGCAGCGGTATTGGTCTGGATGAAGTCATCAACTGGACTGATGTCACAGCAGAGTTTAAGGCCGACACAGGGGAAACCTGGATGATGCCAAACGCCTGGCAGACGGATGATCCACAAAACAGCGACGGTGAAATCACCATTAAACTCGCCGCTAAAACCAGCAAACGTATTGCGTAAGGAGTCATCATGACCGAGTTTAAAAGCCCTGAACAGGAAGCATTAGATTTTCAGCAGGAAATCCTTGATTCCCTGAAGCATGGCACTTTCCGCCTGCTTGATGGTATTCCGTATGGTGTCGGGGAAGAGATGGAAATGCAGCATGATATTTCGTTCCGCGAACTCACAGCCGGCGACATTATTGATGCGCAAATGGCCTCTGAGCGTGTTGTTGAGACTAAAGCGGGTCCGCAGCTGGTGAGTTCACCGTCTCAGATGGGACTGGAGATGTTACGCCGGCAGATTGCAAAAGTGGGCGTGATTAACGGGCCATTGTCGCTGGTTCTGCTTAAAAAGCTGTCCCAACGTGACTTTCATCGTATCTCACTGGCGACCGATTTACGTGATGTTGCTCAGGCTGCCGCGATGACCCCTGAACGGGGGCGAGTGGCTGCAGTGTCGGAATGAGATTGAACAGGCGGCTGTAGCGGTCGGTGTCATGCTTAAAGGGGGCCCGGAATGGGCCCTTTCTCTTCCGCTCTCCCGCCTTTTCCGGCACTGCAAGCAGGCTGAAACCCTCTTTAAAAGGTAATTATCATGGCCGGGCAATTTCGCGCCTCAATCATTATTGATTTAATGGGCAACATTGCCCAGCGTTCCCGCCAGTTCTCCGGGAACATCTCCTCAATGGCTCGCAGCAGCCAGACGGCGATGAACGGTCTGCGCAATTCCGTCGCCAGCGTATCAAACTCCATTGACCGCCTGGGCTCCTCGGCAACCCGTACCTTTGGCATGCTGACAGCCGGCGGTGCAACGATTGCCGGCCTCGGCTACACCGCAAATAAGTTGTTCATCAGCATTGCCGCCACGCGTGAAAATCAGCGTATTGCGATGAGTTCTCTGTATAAGGGCAATAAGCAACACGCTAGTGAGATGATGCAGTGGGCTATCCAGAATGCTAAGGATTCCACATGGGGGTTAACGAGTGTTGTTGGGGAACTTATAAGCTCCAAATCTTTTGGAATGTCCGACGATCAGACTAAAAACTTTATAACCATGTTACAGGACGTGGGGGCGCAAAAAGGCTGGGATTTAAACGCAGCACAAGGGGCTTCCCTTCAGTTAAAACAGATGTTTTCGCGCCAGCAGATTACGGCTGCTGATGCAAACTTGCTTACTGGCTACGGTATCAACGTTTATCAGATTCTTGCTGATAGATGGAACAAAGATGTCACAAAGGTCCGTCAAGCTGGCGAAAAAGGCAAGCTGGGGATTATGTCAATTATCCAGCTTTTTCAGGCGATCAGCGAAGAATCAAAAGGCGCTCAAAAGAATGCCATGAATGGCTGGACGGGCCTGACTGCACAGCTGGGCGATGTCTGGGAAGATTTTGCCGATAAACTGATGAATAAAGGGCCTTTCGAGATACTTAAAGGCCGTGTTAAAGGCGTGCTCGACTGGTATGGCCAACTGAGTAAGCCTGGTGCAAACGGTGTCAGTGGTCTTGATACGTTTACCGATGAGCTGGCAGGTAACTTCCAGACCGCCTTTGACACCATAAAAAGTGCCGCAAAAGAGACCTGGCGATACCTGGAGATGGGAAAGAACGCCCTGAGCTGGGTGGATGACAATATTGTCAGCCTCAAAACGATGGCCAAGGTCATTGGCGGTATCTGGCTGGCGAACAAGGCGCTTCGTATGGGCGGCGCTATCGTTCGCCCAACTTGGCAGGTTGCCACCTCGCCATACCGTGCCTATCGGTGGATGCGCGGGCGTAACCAGCCTGGCGCGGGTGGACCAGGCATGCCGCCGATTATGAGCAACCCACAACTCATTCAGCAGGTCTTTGTGACCAACTGGCCGACGTCGTTCGGCGGTGGTGATGTTGTCGCCGGCAACGGAAAGCGTAAGCGAGGTCCCGGCCGTGGTCGTGGCACCAGTGTCCCGGTTGTGCCATCTCCTGCAGCAGCTCCTGCAGCAAAAGCGGGTCTGTTTTCCCGTATCTTCAGTGGTGCTGGCTCGATGCTTGCTGGCGCAGGTTCTGCTATCAAAGGCGCGGGCAGTTGGGTGGCCAACAGTGCGATTGGCCGTGTGGCCGCAAAAGGTGCCGGTGCACTGGGCTGGCTGGGGCGTGGCGCAGGTCGTATGTTCTCCCGCCTCGGCGGTCCATTGATGGCCGGGGCTATGATGGCACCGACGCTCATGGATGAAAATGCCACAACCGAGGATAAAGGGTCAGCTATTGGCAGCACCGCCGGTGCCTGGGGTGGTGGCGCTGTGGGGTCGCTACTGGGGCCAATGGGTACGGTTGCCGGCGCAACGCTGGGCGGTGTGCTGGGTGATTATCTCGGCGGCTGGCTTGGCAACGTGTACGCCAAATTCTCTGGCAGTGACGGCAACAATCAGCCGCAGACCCCGCCACCAGAACAGAAAGTCAGTGCGCAGGCTCAACTGAAAATTCAGCTGGCTGACGGCCTGCAGATAACCAGCACCAATATCCAGGAAGACGGGATGGGCATGAACGTCTGGACTGGTCAGAACCTTTACCCTTACTGATGAGATAAGCCATGTTTGAAGGTACAGTCGCCAGTGTGAACTCTCTCCGTGACGGGCTGGGGGCGCTGGGTTTAAAAAATAACAAACCAGATGGAAAAGGAACATTTCGTAATGTGCCGTTCCTGATTTTCCGTGATCAACGCATGAGCGGGGGGCGTCGCCTCGTCAAACGCGAATATCCACTGCGCGATAAAGGTGGTGCGATTGATCTGGGCCGAAAACTCCATGAATTTTCCTTCTCTGCATGTCTGCTGGGCAAGGATGCTCAGCAGCTCAAAGAAAACCTGATTGAGGCGCTCGATGATGCCGGCGCGGGGGAGCTGACACACCCGGATTTTGGCACGCTGCAGGTACTGGTTGAAACATGGGAATGTCGCCACGCGGCAGATGAACTGAATTACTACGAATTCACGATCACCGTTTATCCGGCCGCAGAAGATGAGGCACCAGAGCCATCTGCAGATACCGCAGCTGCAGTCACCGCCAAAAAAGACAGCCTGTTTGGTTCGCTGGGTGATACGCTTTCCGATGCCTGGCAGACAGTTCAGGAAGCAACAGACGGCGCGACGGCCGTGGCTGACGCTATCAGTGGCGTTTATGACGATATTGCCAGTGCAATTGAAAACGTCGGTATTCTGGGCAGTGTTAACGGACTGCTGTCTGCTGTCACCCAGGTAAAAGGGATGGCGACACGGCTGGTCAATGCGCCAAAATTACTGGCTGCAAATCTGATGGGCGCACTTTCCGGTATCGCATCTGTTACGGATAATGACTCTGGATTTAAGGCGTTTGAACGCATTGGCATTAATCTGAACCGCCGGCAGGCTGGTACGGATACCGCACATCTTGATCCGGCCGCTGCATCGAACATCAAAACACTCTATTATGTGGCAACAGTAGCTACACAGGTGAGTCAGGCAGAATCCGCATCTGCCGTTCTTACCGACGTGCTGGCCTCTGACAACAACCTTTCACGTACGCCGGAGCTGACCACCACCACACCAGCCAGCTCTGTATCCACACCTTCCTCAAATCAGCAGGACTCAGTTGCCGGAATCACCCGGAGCGATTCAACTTCTGTAGTCTCAGAGAACAGTCCGGCATCGTTTCCACTCTTTGAGAGCCAGGCTGATATCGAACGGGTTACCAGTGAACTGGGCCAGATGCTGGATAACAGCACCATTGCTGCTTCTGATGCCGGATTTACGGCCAGCAGTCTTGAGCTGGCAACGTTCCGTCTTGTGGTGGTCAATGATTTACGCACTCGCGGTATTCATCTGGCGAACGTACGCAACATCACCCTCAATCAGACGGAGCCGGCACTGGTTGCCCTGTATCGCGAAACCGGTGACAGCCTTTACTGGCAGCGCTTTGGTCGCCGAAACAGCATACCTAATCCGCTCCTGATGCCAGGGGGCGTTTCTCTGGAGATCCTTGATGGCTGACGTCGTTGAATTACGCACCGCAGGAAAGATTTTTGCCGGGTGGACGACCATCAACATCAACCGTTCCATCGAATCACTCTCTGGCTATTTCGAACTCGGTGTCAACGTTCAGCCAGAAACCGATTTATCATCACTTTCTCCGGGCCAGCCTTTTACCCTCACCATTAATGGCCAGACGGTCATTACCGGTTATCTCGATGGCCGTCGTCGCAACATGACGGCCGATTCCATGTCGATCACCATCTCCGGGCGCGATAAAACCGCTGACCTGATTGACTGTGCGGCTATCTACCATGGGCGTCAGTGGAAAGGCCGGACGCTTGAGCAGATTGCCCGTGACCTTTGTGCACCATATAAGGTGACAGTTCGCTGGGAGTTGACCGACGGCGAGTCTTCTGCGCCGTTCCCGTCCTTCACGCTTGACTATTCCGAGACCGTATATGAGGCACTGGGTCGCGCCAGCCGCGCCCGTGGCGTTCTGATGACCAGCAATGCCGCCGGCGATCTGGTTTTTACCCGCGCTGACGAGACCCAGACCGATAAGCTGATCCTCGGTGAGAACCTGATTGAGATGGAGTTTGAAGAAGACGATCGTGACCGCTTCAGTGATTACATCGTCGCTGGCCACGGCCGCGCCAGCGGCAAAGCAGGTGACGACCAGAGCGCCAAAAACATCGCCAGTCAGAAAGCAGAGGTGAAAGATTCATATATCTCGCGCTATCGCCCGACGATCATCCTTGCTGACAGCAAAACGGATACCAAAGGTGCCGGTGGCCGCGCGACACGTGAAATGCGTCGTCGCCTGGCTAAATCACGCACCTTCGAGGCTAAAGTAGATGGCTGGCTGCGCCGTGATGGTTCCCTGTGGATGCCTAACCTGCTGGTCGATATCGATGCTTCCCGCTTCAGTATTACCACCGGACCGCTTCTGGTCAGCAAAGTTGTCCTGGCGCTGGATGACCGCACCGGTGTCATGACCACGCTGACGCTTACCCCGCGCGATGGCTGGCTGGTACCGATTGAGCCGGACAGTAAAACGAAAAAATCACGTAAAGGCGAAGATAAGAGAGGCATGGATGCGCTGGCTGAAGAGTATTACCGCAAGCACCCGGAGAAACGACCATGAGTGAACAGGCATTTCAGCGTCTGATCGCTCCCGTCATGCGCCGGCTGCGGCTGATGATTGGCCGTGCAGTGGTGACTCTGGTCAATGACAGCCTCAAGATGCAGAACCTGCAGGTGACGAGTCTGGATGATGGTCCACTGGATGATGTTGAGCGCCCTCTGCAATACGGTCAGATTAGCGTTCCGCTGGCTGGCTCTGAAGCCATTATGGTGAGTCTTGGCGGTGATACTGATTCCGCCGTTGCTCTGGTGGTTGATGACCGTCGTTATCGTCCTACCGGCCTGGTCTCAGGTGATAGTGGCGTTTATCACTATGAGGGGCATCGTATCCGCTTAACCAAAGATGGCCGGGCCATTGTGACCTGTAAAACGGTTGAGGTTTATGCCGATGAACGTGGTTTGTTTGATATGCCAAAAGCCACTTTTACCGGTGATGTTGAGGTGGGTAAAAATTTATTGGTTAAAGGCAAAACCGACCTTCAGGGTGAGACAACTGCACCTGATGTGATCGTGGATGGTAAGTCCACCAAACACCACATCCATGAGGAACACGACGGTGGATTAACTAAGGAGATGCAATGACTGACCTGGCTTTTGCCTGGATTAATGGCCGGGGCGATATCGCGCAGAACGGCGATGACATACTGACCGATGACAGCCTCACGAATGACGTCATTATCTCCCTGCATACGGATCGTCGGGCGCTGGATTCTGATGATATTCCAGGCGAGAACGCAGATCGCCGGGGATGGTGGGCTGATACCTTCCGTGACCGTCCTATTGGCTCACGGCTGTGGTTACTCTCCCGTGAAAAAACGCTCAACTCGGTTCTGACCCGCGCCGCTGAATACGCACTTGAGGCGCTGGTATGGCTGAAAGAAGCCGGACGGGTAAAAAAGATTGTCGTTTACGCCAGTCAGCCCGAAAGCGGCTGGCTGCAGCTGGATATTATTTTCACGCTACCTGATGACTTTGTCATTCCTTATACCTTTAAATCGCAATATAACGGAATTTAAAATGCCTTATAAATCGCCTACATTGCCGGAATTAATCGCCCGTGCTGAAAGTAATATTCAGCAGCGTTTAAACGGTGCTGCGACAGGAAATAAGGAGAAAGTTCTGGGTGTGCTGGCGCGTGCACAGGCTGGCCTTGATGCGGGTCTGCATGAGCATATTTCCTGGGCTTACCGCCAGATTATCCCAGGCGATGCGGATGAGGCTGAATTGCTCAAGCATTGCCAGTTCTGGGGAATTCGCCGCAAGCAGCCAACCCCGGCAAGCGATCCGATTACGGTCACTGCCAGTGCAGCGGGCACTATTCCCAAAAATACCCGCTGGCAGCGTGCCGGCAATATCCTCTATGTACTGGAAGCTGATTTTAATGTTGCAGCCGCCGGGTCTGTCAATGTCCCTGTGACGGCGGTGGTTTCTGGCAGCGCCGGTAATGCTCCGGCAGGTACCGCGCTGACGCTGGTCACCCCGTTAGCGGGTATTTCCTCGGATGCTGTGGCCACAAATGGGTTGACCGGCGGTAGCGATATTGAACCTGTTTCTGAGTTACTGGCACGTCTGGAATTTCGTGCACAGCATCCGCCTTGTGGCGGTAATAAATACGATTACGAACGCTGGGCGCGGGAATGTGCCGGGGTAACACGTGCGTGGTGCCTGCCAACATGGCAGGGACCCGGCACTGTTGGGGTGGCGTTTGTAATGGATGGAAACAGCAGCATCGCGCCGGGTGCATCTGATATTGCCCGAGTGACCGATTATATTGCCGGGCACCCGAATCCAATAACCGGTGTTATTGAGGGGCAACCTGAAGGTCCTGACGTAACGGTATTTGCACCGAAATTAAAGCGTCTGGATATGAATATCAAAATATCACCCAAAACAGATGCTCTGAAAAATGAAATTACTGAACGGATGGCGTCATTATTTTATAACAAATGCGATCCTGGCAGCACGTTGACAACATCCAGTATCATCCGGGTAATTGCCGCCAGTCAGAGCCTGACAGACTTTGAGCTGATTTCACCCACATCGCCAACTTATTCGGCAACTGATGAGTTACTGGTACCAGGAACGATCACATGGTCATAACCCGATTCCAGCGCATCTTTCTGCAGTTACTGCCCACAGGTCTGGCATGGAATAAAGAATCCGGTTCAGAGCTAAGCAGGCTTGCCGGTGCGCTGGCTGATGGACCTGAACTGGATGATGCCACGATTGAAAAACTACTGCCTGAGCGCTTCCCTGACCAGTCAACGGTGTTGCTTGATGACTGGGAAAAATGGCTGGGTTTGCCGGATTGTACCAGCGCCGGTCAGACATTTGATGAGCGCCGTACTGCAGCTGCAGAGAAGTACAGAATGGTGGGAAGCCTCAACCGTCAATTTTATATCGACCTGGCTGCTAAATATGGATTCGATATCGAGATTGAATCCTTCAGTGATGGCTCGTATGCCACCTGTATGGACAACTGTCTCACCCGGTTGCGGAAAACTTACGGCCGTTTTACATCACATATTATTGTAAAAAGCAGTATTGAACACCGCAATGCAACCGTACTTGATAATTGCCTGACACCGCTGGTTGTTTACTCGGGTGGCGTACTTGAATGCCTGCTTGAGAAATATAAACCCGCACATCAGGTATTCATTTATATCTATCAATAAAGGAATACCACATGTTTCATGTAGACAATAACAGTGGCGTTTCCGCCATGCCTCCTGTCGGTGCGGTGCAGAGTTCTGCGCCCCGCTGGTTTACTGAGGGTGGTGGTGGCGTTCCGGCCAGTTATCCGGGGGCTGCCTGGTTCAATATCCTTCAGGCAGAGCTTCTCAACTTTCTCAGTGCCTATGGTATTACTCCCGATAAATCGGATTTAAACCAGCTTCAAAAAGCGATAGAAGAGGCAATCAGCCAGAAAGCGACGGCAAACAGTGCCTTGCTTACTGCAATTGCTGCCCTGGTAACGTCAGCAGATAAGATGCCTTACTTCAACGGTAAGAATACTGTCGCCATGACGGCCCTGACAGCGTTCGCCAGAGAGATGCTTGCGCAGACTGACGCTGCAGGCGTTCTCTCAAAGCTTGGTTTAGGAGCGGGAGCACCT
>NZ_SZWV01000084.1:35019-37447 GCF_005280945.1 Citrobacter sp. wls718 | reverse complement strand
TGGTGATGGGCGGTAACGCCGCTGAAGCTCACCCGGTCGGATTCCGCTGGGCGATGGAAGCCAAAATTCACAACGGCGCGAAGCTGATTGTGGTCGATCCTCGCTTTACGCGAACCGCAGCGGTGGCAGATTTCTATGCACCCATTCGTTCCGGTACTGACATTGCCTTCTTGTCAGGCGTCTTGCTGTACCTGCTGAATAACGAAAAATTCAACCGCGAATATACCGAAGCCTACACCAACGCCAGTCTGATTGTGCGTGAAGATTATGGCTTCGAAGATGGCCTTTTCACCGGCTATGACGCGGACAAACGCAAGTACGATAAAACCAGCTGGAACTACGAGCTGGATGAAAAAGGCTTCGCCAAACGCGATGTTACGCTGCAACACCCGCGCTGCGTGTGGAATCTGCTGAAACAGCACGTTTCCCGCTACACGCCGGATGTTGTCGAAAACATTTGCGGTACGCCGAAGGCTGATTTCCTGAAAGTCTGCGAATACATCGCTGAAACCAGCGCCAAAGACAAAACCGCGTCGTTCCTGTACGCGCTGGGCTGGACGCAGCACTCCGTGGGCGCGCAGAACATTCGCACCATGGCGATGATCCAGCTTCTGCTCGGCAATATGGGGATGGCAGGCGGTGGCGTTAACGCCCTGCGCGGTCACTCCAATATTCAGGGTCTGACTGACTTAGGCCTGCTGTCGCAGAGCCTGCCTGGTTACATGACGCTGCCAAGCGAAAAGCAAACCGACCTGCAAACTTACCTTGCGGCCAACACGCCAAAACCGTTGCTGGAAGGTCAGGTAAACTACTGGGGCAACTACCCGAAATTCTTCGTCTCGATGATGAAGGCCTTCTTTGGTGATAAAGCGACAGCGGAAAATAGCTGGGGCTTCGACTGGCTGCCGAAGTGGGATAAAGGGTACGACGTGCTGCAGTACTTCGAGATGATGAACCAGGGCAAAGTGAATGGCTACATCTGCCAGGGCTTCAACCCGGTCGCCTCATTCCCGAACAAAAACAAGGTCGTGGCTTCACTGTCAAAACTGAAGTTCCTGGTGACTATCGACCCACTCAACACCGAAACGTCCACCTTCTGGCAAAACCACGGTGAGTCGAACGATGTGGATCCGTCAAAAATCCAGACCGAAGTGTTCCGTCTGCCGTCCACCTGCTTCGCCGAAGAAAACGGCTCAATCGTTAACTCCGGACGCTGGCTGCAGTGGCACTGGAAAGGCGCGGATGCCCCAGGGATTGCCGCCACCGACGGTGAAATCCTCGCCGGTATCTTCCTGCGCATGCGCAAGATGTACGCCGAACAGGGGGGAGCGAACCCGGAACAGGTGCTGAGCATGACCTGGAACTACTCCACGCCGCATGAACCTGCTTCAGAAGAAGTGGCGATGGAGAGCAACGGTAAAGCCCTGGCTGATATCACCGACCCGGCAACCGGTGCGGTGATCGTCAAGAAAGGCCAACAGCTTAGTTCATTTGCCCAACTGCGCGATGACGGCACTACCTCCAGCGGCTGCTGGATATTTGCCGGTAGCTGGACACCGGAAGGCAACCAGATGGCGCGTCGTGATAACGCCGATCCGTCGGGCCTGGGCAATACGCTGGGCTGGGCATGGGCATGGCCGCTCAACCGTCGCATTCTGTATAACCGCGCCTCCGCTGACCCGCAGGGGAATCCGTGGGATCCAAAACGTCAGATCCTGAAATGGGATGGGGCGAAATGGAGCGGGATGGATATTCCGGACTACAGCGCCGCCGCACCGGGCAGCAACGTCGGGCCGTTTATCATGCAGCCCGAAGGGATGGGACGCCTGTTTGCTATCGATAAGATGGCGGAAGGGCCGTTCCCGGAACACTACGAGCCGTTTGAAACGCCGCTGGGCACCAACCCGCTGCATCCGAACGTTATCTCTAACCCGGCTGCCCGTATCTTTAAAGGCGATGAAGAAGCACTGGGCAAAGCGGATAAGTTCCCGTACGTCGGGACGACCTACCGTCTGACCGAGCACTTCCACTACTGGACCAAGCACGCGCTGCTAAACGCCATCGCTCAGCCGGAACAGTTTGTGGAAATTGGCGAGAAGCTGGCGAACAAGCTCGGCATCTCCCACGGCGATACCGTTAAGGTCTCTTCTAACCGCGGCTACATCAAAGCCAAAGCGGTGGTGACCAAACGTATTCGCACGCTGAAGGCCAACGGTCAGGATATCGACACCATCGGTATTCCGATCCACTGGGGCTACGAAGGTGTGGCGAAAAAAGGCTTTATCGCTAACACGTTAACGCCATTCGTCGGTGATGCGAACACGCAGACGCCGGAATTTAAGTCCTTCCTCGTGAACGTGGAAAAGGTGTAACGGAGACGACCTATGGCTTATCAATCGCAAGACATCATTCGTCGATCCGCCACTAA
>NZ_SZWV01000084.1:0-34952 GCF_005280945.1 Citrobacter sp. wls718 | reverse complement strand
CAAGCTCATCGACGTCACCACCTGCATCGGTTGTAAAGCCTGTCAGGTGGCCTGCTCAGAGTGGAACGATATCCGCGATGAAATCGGCAGCAACGTTGGGGTGTACGACAACCCCGCCGATTTGACCGCCAAATCCTGGACGGTGATGCGCTTCTCGGAAGTGGAACAAGACGACAAACTGGAGTGGCTGATCCGCAAGGATGGCTGCATGCACTGTGCCGATCCGGGCTGCCTGAAGGCGTGTCCGGCGGAAGGGGCAATCATTCAGTATGCCAACGGCATTGTCGACTTCCAGTCCGAGCAGTGCATTGGCTGCGGCTACTGCATTGCAGGCTGTCCGTTCGACGTGCCGCGCCTCAACCCGGAAGACAATCGCGTCTATAAATGTACGCTGTGCGTTGACCGTGTGGTGGTAGGACAAGAACCGGCCTGCGTGAAAACCTGCCCAACCGGCGCGATTCATTTCGGCACCAAAGAGTCGATGAAAACGCTGGCAGGCGAGCGCGTGGCAGAGCTGAAAACCCGTGGCTACGATAACGCCGGACTGTACGATCCGATAGGCGTTGGCGGTACGCACGTTATGTACGTATTGCATCATGCCGACAAGCCGAATCTGTACCATGGCCTGCCGGAAAACCCGGAAATCAGCGCCACCGTGAAGTTCTGGAAAGGCATCTGGAAACCCCTCGCAGCGGTCGGCTTTGCAGCGACATTTGCGGCCAGCATCTTCCACTACGTCGGCGTCGGTCCGAACCGAGCGGAAGAGGAAGAAGACAATCTGCATGAAGAAAAAGACGAGGTGCGCAAATGAAACGACGTGACACCATCGTGCGCTATACAGCGCCGGAACGCATCAACCACTGGGTCACCGCCTTCTGCTTCATGTTGGCGGCGATAAGCGGGCTGGGCTTTTTCTTCCCATCCTTCAACTGGCTGATGCAAATCATGGGCACCCCGCAGCTGGCGCGAATTCTGCACCCGTTTGTCGGCGTGATTATGTTTGCCTCGTTTATCATCATGTTTTTCCGTTACTGGCACCACAATCTAATCAATCGGGATGATATCTTTTGGGCGAAGAATATTCGTAAGATCGTCGTCAACGAGGAAGTAGGTGACACGGGACGTTATAACTTCGGCCAGAAATGCGTATTCTGGGCGGCGATTATCTTCCTGGTCCTGTTGCTGGTGAGCGGAGTGATCATCTGGCGCCCGTATTTTGCGCCTGCTTTCTCAATCCCGGTGATCCGATTCGCGTTAATGCTGCATTCATTTGCCGCAGTAGCGTTAATTGTGGTTATCATGGTGCACATTTACGCCGCCCTTTGGGTGAAAGGCACCATTACCGCGATGGTGGAAGGATGGGTCACCAGCTCATGGGCGAAGAAACATCACCCACGCTGGTACCGTGAAGTCCGCCAGAAACAGGAAAAGTCATCTGAATGAGTATTCGCATAATCCCGCAAGATGAGCTGGGTTCGAGCGAGAAACGCACGGCGGATATGATTCCGCCGTTATTGTTCCCCAGACTCAAAAATTTGTATAACCGCCGTGCTGAGCGTCTGCGCGAGCTGGCCGAAAACAACCCGTTGGGTGATTATCTGCGCTTTGCTGCGCTGATCGCTCATGCGCAGGAAGTGGTGCTGTACGACCATCCGCTGCAGATGGACCTGACCGCGCGCATCAAAGAAGCGAACGATCAGGGCAAACCGCCGCTGGATATCCACGTTCTGCCACGCGATAAGCACTGGCAAAAACTGCTGCAATCGTTAATTGCTGAGCTGAAACCAGAAATGAGCGGCCCTGCGTTAGCGGTGATCGAGAATCTGGAAAAAGCCTCCGAGCAAGAGCTGGAACTGATGGCCAGCGCGCTGTTTGCTTCTGATTTTGCGTCGGTCAGCAGTGATAAAGCGCCGTTCATCTGGGCCGCGCTGTCACTCTACTGGGCACAAATGGCCAGCCTGATCCCCGGCAAAGCACGAGCGGAATACGGTGAACAGCGCCAGTTCTGCCCGGTGTGCGGTTCGATGCCGGTCTCCAGCATGGTGCAAATCGGTACCACTCAGGGGCTGCGCTATCTGCACTGCAACCTGTGTGAAACCGAGTGGCACGTGGTGCGCGTGAAGTGCAGCAACTGCGAGCAAAGCCGTGATTTGAACTACTGGTCACTGGATAACGAACAGTCTGCGATTAAAGCTGAAAGCTGCGGCGACTGCGGGACTTACCTGAAGATTCTGTATCAGGAAAAAGACCCCAATGTCGAAGCCGTTGCCGACGACCTCGCCTCGCTGATGCTGGACGCGCACATGGAGCAAGAGGGCTTTGCCCGCAGCTCCATCAACCCGTTCCTGTTCCCGGGTGAAGGGGAGTAAGTCAATTCACAACCCGGTGAGCATTTCACGCTGCCGGGTTGTCCTTTAGACGCTTAATGCCTGAATAACTCGTCTGGAATCGTTAGCAATAGCGAACGGGGTAGAATGAAAAACAGGGATTTGCCCCTACTCCTCTTCGTTTCCACCTTCTTCGTAGGCACCAAATGGTTTTGCGGGTAGCACAATGTAGGTGCCTTCAAACACCACACCTGCCGCATCATCGCCAAAGACCTCTACCTGCATCTGGACACGCGCCTTACGGCCTCTCGCCAGACGGTCAAGATCGCCACTCAGCGAACCCAGATCGGCAATGGCCGTCGGCTTGCCGGTGATCGGTCTGCTGTAGCGGATATGTGCATCGGCGAGGATAATCGTTCCGCCCAAATGGCGCTCGCGCAGCATTAGCCAGATCAGCCCCCAACCGGTTAACGTAGCCAGAGAAAACAGGCTCCCGGCAAACAGGGTATGGTGCGGGTTTTGATTGCCGGTTTCGGGCATCGTGGTAATGAATTTTTGCCCGGTATACTGCTGAATACGCACGCCCATTTTCTCGCTCAGCGGAATATGTTCGTACCAGGCTTGCTGAAGCTGTCCACACCAGTCACCGCGATGAAGAATATCATCCAGTGTGGCAATGGGCTTGATCATCAAAAAGTGGCGTACCGGCGTGGTTTGCGGCGTGGTGATTTCACCCTGGCTCACAAAACCCAGCTTGGCAAAAAATTCGACCGCATCTTCACGGGCGCTACAGGTTACGCGCTTGACCCCTTCCTGACGCGCCACAGATTCCAGGGTCATCGCCATCAGCGTGCCTAAGCCCTTCTCCTGCACGGACGGGTCTACAGCCATAAAGCGTATGGAGGCTTCGTTATCCGCATTGATATACAAACGCCCTACCGCGACCAGATTGCCCTCTTCATCCACCACCATCTGGTGGTGCGCCATCGCATCCCAGGCATCCCGCTCAGAGCCTTTTGGCTGATGCAGTGGTTTACGCAACATCTCCCAGCGAAACTGGTAGTAACGCGCCAATTCTTCTTCTGTTTGCGGCACTCGAAGGTGATACATAGTTGTATTCTCTCTTGTTACCCGCGACCACGCCGGAAGCTGATTCATACCTGTAACCAGAACGTCACGGGGCCATCATTAACCAGTGAAACCTGCATATCCGCAGCGAATCGTCCGGTTTGCGTATTCATCTCCTGTTGGCGACAGCGCTCAACAAAGTATTCATATAACGCTTCTGCACGATCGGGCGCAGCGCCCTTTGAGAAGCCCGGGCGCATGCCCCGTTCGGTATCTGCCGCCAGCGTAAACTGTGAGACCACCAGCACGCTGCCACCCGCCTGTTGTACGTTCAGGTTCATCTTACCTTCGGCATCGCTAAAAATTCGATAACCGAGCACGCGCTCGCAAAGGCGGTTTGCTTTCTGTTCGTCATCATCCCTTTCGACACCTAATAAGACTAAAAGTCCTGGGCCAATTTCACCCGTCACCTCATCCTCCACGGTGACGCTGGCACGGGTTACGCGCTGAATCAATGCAATCATATTTATTCTGCTTCTTCTTGTTCTGCGGCTTGTTTGAGTTTGCGGTATTCACCGAGAGTGACAGTTATTTCCGCGCCTAGCAAGACGATACACCACGTCCAGTATACCCAGACGAATAAAATGGGGATCACCGCCAGCACGCCGTAGATCAACTGATAAGACGGAAACATCGTGATATAGAGTGCAAATCCTTTCTTCCCAGCTTCGAACAGCACCGCGGCGACAAAAGCGCCGATCACCGCATCACGATTGGGTACGCGCGTGGTAGGTACAATGCTGTACAGCAACCAGAATGAGAGCCAGGAGAGCACCAGCGGCAATACCCTCAGGACGTTATCAATAACGGTATTGAGATCGCTGGCCCAGCGCAGGGACAAAAGATAAGAGCTGATCGCCAGACTGGCACCCGCCAACAACGGGCCCAGCGTTAAAATCATCCAGTACACCGCAAACGAATACACTTTGGGCCGGGTGCGTTTGCTGCGCCAAATGGTATTCAGTGCGCTGTCGATGGCATACATCAGCAACAGAGCCGTCACAATCAGCCCACATGCGCCGACGGCGGTCATTTTGTTCGAGTTCGCGACAAACTGTTCGATATAGCGCTGAATAACATCGCCGGTGGCCGGAATAAAATTAGCGAATATAAAATGTCGCAGCTGAATGCTGACGTCGGAAAACATGGGAAATGCGGCGAAAAGCGCAAAAACAACGGCGATAAGCGGCACTAACGAAAGCAACGAGACGTAAGCCAGGTTGCCCGCCAGTGTCGTCATGTTGTCCTCATCAATGCGTTGCCATAATAACTTCAGCCAGGCCCGTACAGGACGCGTATGGTGCCTGGCTTTTTGATGCACGTTTTTTAGCATAACACCGTCGCGAAATAGTCAGGTATGGTCGTTTTATCAACGACCAGGATGCTGGTGATCCCTAACTGGTTAGCCCCTTCAATATTATCGGCGTTATCATCAAAAAAGACCGTATCTGCGGCAGAAAAACCTTCGGACTGCAGAACATGCTGGTAAATCCGCGCTTCGGGTTTACGCATGCCGAGTTCCTGAGAAAGATAGATATGGTCCGCAGCCTGGCGAACTTCTGGGTACTCATCCGGCCAAAATGTCGTATGCAGGCGGTTGGTATTCGACAGCACCACGACACGATGCCCCTGCTCACGCAGTTTATGCATGATGTCGATGACGTCGGGGCGTAGCGCAACAAAAACGGCCTGCCAGCCATGGGAAAACTGTTCGTAACTCAACGGCAGCGCCATGTCGTGACACAGCGCCTCGGCAAACGCCTCATCGGTTATTTCACCCCGCTCATGTTGGCGAAAAGCCTCCCCCATGGTGAAACTTTGCTTTAGCGAAGCCAGCGGGACACGGCTCAGATCGCTCCATGTGCCTAACACGCGATTGAAGTCGATATCGACAATCACATTACCCAAATCAAAGATATAGAGCATGTCCTTCTCCTTACTCGCCATGGATGAATAACTGTAGCGGGAAAGGAGAAGTTTGACTATGCGTGCCAGTCGCGATTATTCGCCTTCATCGTTAAATTGCCAGCGAGACTCAATCACCAGCGGTAAGCCAGCGCTGACAAACTGCGGCGTCAGGTTAATGGCATTAGGTGCCTGAGTGAGTGGATTAACACATGTCGCGTCAGGTTGTTTATCAAAGACGACCAGGCTTTGTGCCGCCGATGTCATCACCATACTCAGCTTACCTGGCCATTGTAATCTGACATTCAGACCGGAAGAAAAACCGAAGCAGTCATCCCACGGACCCGATTGTGGAGGAATTTTGTTGCCTGTCGGAAGTTCATTACTCCCAGCCTCCTCCTGCCAGTCAGCATTGAATAACACCTGCAGTTCTGCATCCTCATGCTGCAAGCCGAGGCGTTTAGCAAACCAAGGATGCCAGCCCGCTGATGCCGGGAATGAACCTGCACCTGAATGAATTTCAAGGCGTAGAATGAGCGTATCCTCTTCAAGGGTCAGCGTTTGCAGCACTTCGCCCTGCCAGGGCCATGGGGATTCCAACGGCATACTCAGCGTCAAGGCATCCGCCTTTTGCTCAACGATCTCCCACGATGAGTAACAAGCCATGCCGTGCAGAGCATGAGGCGGCTTATTAGCAGGCAAAGCATACTGATTCTCCCCCACGTTCAGCGTCGCATACCCAAGGCGTCCCGCCCAAGGCACCATGGGGAAGCAGCCGTATTGAAATGCTCTTCGCTGCGGTTCCCATTGTCGCAATACTTCAAAACCAAACGCCTGTAATGACGTGATTCTGGCACCGTCTTGCGGGAAAAGCTGCAGACGAATATTTCCTTTTTCAAGCAGCACAGATTGACCAACAGGACCCGGCCAAGGGGCATCAAACGCACGCTGTAATGCTTGTCGATGTTCAGTATTAAATTCAGTGTTCATGTAATGGTTCTCTGATATTTCGGTAAGAAGTTAATTCGCGTTAGCGTCATTTTTATTGTCTGAATGGGGCTCGATAAGCCAGACGCAAATAAATGAAAGTATTGAGATAACAAACAGAAACAGTGCGACATACCACGGCTTACCACCGCCTAAGGCCAACAAGCTGGAAGCAATAAGCGGGCTTAACCCACCCAAAATCGCAGAGAACTGGTAGGCAAATGAAAGGCCCGTGTAGCGGACTCGAGTACCAAACATGCGAGTAAACAACGTGGGCTGTACGGCAAACATCATCGTTGGGCCGAGGTTATAACCCAGGATCATACTGCACCAGATAATGAGCGTGCTTTTTGTGTCCAGCAACATGAAGAAAGGAAAGGCAAACAGGATGCAAAAACCGGCCCCAAACAAGTACATTTTCCGCTGCCCTACGCGGTCGGAAATCCAGCCAATCAGGGGACAACACACAATGCCAATCGCCGATGCGATAAGCATACCGGTTAGCGGAATGTCCCTTGATAACGCAAGCTGACTGGAAATATAGACAATCCCAAAGGCATTAATAATATTGGACGAAACGCTCTCCGCCAGCCTGGCACCTAGCGCCAGCAAAATATTACGTGGATGTTTACGGAAGAGTTCAATCAGCGGGGGCGTTGATTTTTCATGTGGTCTGGCCGGTTGCTGTTGTTGGAAATCCAACGTCTCTTCGGTATGAAGTCGAATGAACAATCCAACAATCAACATGACAGCAGAGAGCCAAAAGGGAATGCGCCATCCCCAGGAAAGAAATTCCTCCTGAGTCAGGAAGTGATTACATAGCGCGAACACGCCTGTCGCCAGCATAATCCCAACCGAAGCCGCCGTTTGCGGGAGCGATCCTAAAAATCCGCGCTTCGCTTCGGGCGCAGATTCAATAGTCATCAACGCCGCCCCACCATATTCCCCACCCAGACCAAATCCCTGAATCAGGCGCAGAACCATCAATATAATCGGCGCCCAGATCCCAATGTCCTGGTAGGTAGGTATAAAACCAATTAAGAACGTTGAGGTACCGACAATACCTAATGTCCAAATCAACGTTATCTTGCGGCCAACTTTATCGCCAAAGTGGCCAAACACAATGCCCCCCAGCGGACGTGATAAAAAGCCGACACCGAAGGTCGCGAAGGCGGCGATTAAACCAATAAACGGATCGCTGTCAGGGAAAAATAGCGGGGCAAAGACCAACCCTGCAGCTGTTCCAAAAATAAAAAAATCGTACCATTCCATTAACGCACCGGCGAAACTCCCCATGACAACGCGTCTCATGGCTTTGCCGGATAGTCCTTCTTTTGGTACCTGTTCACTTTCAGCCATAACTTTCCTCTCCGGGTCGGTGAGAAATCCGCAGAATAAAACCATTGATGAATAAATAAAGCGCGCCGATCTATACCGACGCGCTTACTGACTATTTCTCCAGTTCAGCCAGAACCTCAGCATCTTCAGCGTCAACATTGGCACCAAGGGGTTCCCACTTAATCAATACGCACGTCAGGAATCCGAGGAAAGGAACGATCGCTAACCAATAGAATGCTTCCGTCTTTAACGCACCCCACAACATCGGCCAGAAAATAAGCCCAGCTATCGCGCCGGTACGCATAATGGCGCGGGCGAATCCAACCCCTGTAGGGCGAATCGTAGGTGGGTAAGACAACGTGGCGATGGTCATCCCTAAGCCACCAGGGCCTGCCGAATGGAAGAAAATAATGGCACCTAACAGACCTAATGAAAGCCATGGATTTGTCGTTGCCAAAGCACCTAATGCCAGTAGCGCAATCGTCACAATAGCAAAGCCATACATCGACTGGAGGCGGGTACCTAAACGCTGGAGGATAAGCGAGCCGATTAACCCACCGGTGATACCACACAGCGCATTCACGACCGCTGAACCAGTGAGCGCTCCGGTTAATCCTCCGCTAAGAATCCCCGCCAGCGTCAGCGGCAAATAAACGCCCACGGCGTTGTATTGCCAGGCCTGCATAGTGGCCACGACGCAGCCGAGGATGGTCCGTTTGCGATAACGGGAATTAAATAAGATGCCGTACCCGCCATGAAACTTACTTTCTGTTTTTTCCGCAGAGCCATCTCCACGTTGTGAAGGCGCCGCAACGCGAGCGTGAACACCATAGCGCTTGGCCAGGATGCCGCACGCCTCATCATAACGTCCGACTCGCGCCGCCCACATGGCGGACTCACCAATAAAAAAGTATCGCAGGATCATGATAATGACCGCGAAAATCGCACCTACGAATATCCCGTAACGCCATAATTGCTCTTCAGCGATGCCCGACAGCAGTAGCGGGAGCAGCACAAGATAAACAACAGTAGTTGATACATACCAGGCCATTTGCCAGAGGTTGACTGACGAACCGGTTTTCTTGGACGTTGAACCACGCAGTTCGGCAACAGCATTCGTTGCCAACGGGAAATCAATGCCCAGACCGAATCCCATAATCACCCGACAAACCAGCACCCACCAGATGTTGGGCGCTATCGCAACGGCTGCAGCACCAATCGTGCACAAACCCATCCCGATGATAAATGCGCGCTTTTGACCAAAGCGATTAATCACGCGGTTCGCCAGTAGCCCACCAATCAAAGCCGCCACTAAAACAGAGGCATTAACCGTTGCCGCAAGCCCCGGTGAGATACCGAATTGCATGGCGATATATTTATTACCAAACCCAACCATTGCCGCCTGATAAGCATCGATAAGGATTCCGCCCAGCGCGATAAAAATGATGCCAACGCTGGTGTTTACTGCTGAATGTTTATTAACAATATCAATCACGTCTTGGGGACGACCGATTGAATAAGGTGCAGGACTGGTGATGTGACTCATCGCAGTATCCTTTTTTCATTGTTGTAGGGTGGCGCTGCCGTGAAGCAGCGCCAGACAGAGGGTAATGCCATCAAGCCTCAGCAAATTGCAGCATGACTTTTATCGAGTCATTTTGCTGCGCACGTTCAAATGCTTTTGCTGCATCCTCAACCGGGAAGAGATCGGTCACCAGTTCACTGGTGTCAAACCGCCCATCTGCCAGCCACTCAATTACCGCATCAAAATCCTCAGGGATATACATGCCTGAATTCAGCAGATCGCGTTCAAAACGCTGCATCATAGGCAGTGGAATTTCACGAGGACCACTCGGAACACCCATGCACATCACCGTTCCCCCGGCATAGACGTGGGTAAAGGCATCATTCAGCGTGGCTTGAGCAGCAACAACATCTATCGCGCCCGTAAAGCGAGCCTGCGGATCCAGTTCACCCGGAGCCAAAACGTCAGCCGCGCCAAGCTTTAATGACAATGCACGCTTGGCGGCATCAGGTTCGATAACGGTGATTTTTCCCGCACCCATAATGCGCAAAGCCTGAACAATGGATAAGCCAATGGTTCCTGCACCAATCACTAACACGCTCTCCAGTGAGGCTTTCGGCATTCTGCTTACACAGTGATGCGCGCAGGCTGCCGGCTCGGCAAAAGCCAGTGCTTTCAGCGGTAGCGAGGCAGGTGCAACATGGCAGTTTCGCGCCGGGACAATATGCTGCGAGCGGGCAAATCCTGGCGCGCGGAAACCAGCTACTTGGGGTGGCTCACACAGATTGAAGCGACCGGCCTTACAGGCACGGCATTCCATGCAGGCCATGATCGGATCGACAACGACATGATCGCCCGCTTTGACACTCGTCACCTCACTGCCCACTTCCGTTACGCGTGCCGCAATTTCATGCCCTGGCACAACCGGAGGTTTGGCAAATGGATGACCCCCTTTCAGTACATGCAGGTCAGAGCCGCAAATTCCGTAGAATACCGGTGCGATGCGGACTTCCTGCGGTTTTAGTTCCTGGTGCGGCAGCTCAATATACTGGGTCGTCACTTTCCCAATATCAGAAAAGAGAACTTGGGTAATTTTTTCCATGGTTCTGCTCCAGATTCGCTAACAATAGGTGATTAACGCTGAGAAATACCTTCATCAACAATTTCAGCGAGGCGTTGTAGACGCGGAACAGACACATCACGCAGCATCGTTTGCGGATCCTGAGCCCCCACGACCGACGCCCACACAGCACGGCCAGCCAGGAACCCGGAAGCACCACCTTTCATGGCGATGCGGACAGCACGGCCAAAGATATCGGCATCAACCCCAGAGGAAAGAATGACCCATGGCATTTTCATGTGTTCATGAAGCTTTTGACATGCGGTAAGCAGGGTCTGTTCATCACCCTTACCACCTAATGGCATTTCGACTTTATAGAGATCGGCATCAGTACCGCCAAGTTCAGCAGCAGCAGCGAGGATGGCACTTTCACGATCAAACTCCCAACCACGGCGAGGAGGACGAACAACCGGCTCGATGATGCTCACCAACCCGGCGCTACGACAACGTTGGACAAACTCCTCCACCATAGCCAGACGTGCTTCTGCTGGTTCATCTTCACGCCAAAGGACCAGCAGCTTCATTGCTTTTGCACCCATCTCACGGGCTTTATGCGGGTCAATTGCCCTATCGATTTCCACACTATCAACCGGGATGCCGTTGCCTGGGACAAAATGATCAGCCGCCACAATCAGACCACAAGATTCAGCAACCGCACCTTGTGCCACAATCTGGTCGAGGCAAAATTGTTTATCCGCAAGCACAGCGGAAGCATAAGGTGAAAGAATCTGGGTTGCTGCGACTTTAAAGTCCGTTAATACGCTGTCAGCAACCGGTTTTGGATGCCCAGAAGCCACGAACATCAGGCGCATCGCCTCACGCTGATCGACGGCTAGCATGGCAAATCCACCGCCTGGGCGAGAAATATCTTTCAGCGTGTAGGGGGTATTGTGGGAAGACATAGTAACTCCTGTGAACATTTAAAATTTAAAGAGAATCTGGTCGGCCAGCCAACTGACGAACCTGAGATAACAACGCGCTCCAGTCCTGGCGACCTCGGCCGTTTTCACTAGCACGGGTGTAATACGTTTCTGCCGCCACTCCCATATTGAGCGGGGCACCGGTCTGATTCGCGACATCAACGGCGATGCGCAGGTCTTTCAACGCCAGGTCCACCATAAAGGCCGGGGACAAATCGCCCTTCAGCACTTTTCCTGGCCAGGTTGTCGTAAAGTGTCCCTTGCCTGCGGCAGTACCGCTCATGACCTTAATGGCCACATCCAGGCTTAGCCCCAGGGACTCACAAAGCACAGCGGCCTCCGCAGATAAGGCATTCAGCGCAATACTCATGTAGTTGTTGATGAGCTTCACGCGGATCCCCATTCCAGGACCACCGGCTTCCACTAATTCATTGCCCATACACATCAAAACAGGACGCGCACGCTCAACTTGCTCAGGTGTCCCCCCTGCGAGAATCAGCAGAGTTCCATCAATGGCATTAACGGAGGTCCTACCCACTGGCGCATCCATCATGCTGATACCCTTTTCTTGCATCTCATTGAGCAAGGCATCAGTTTGCAATGGATGAATGGTGGACATATCAATCACCAGCGCATCAGGGGACAGGGTTTCGCTCACACCATCTTTGCCCAGCAGCACTTGCCGAACGATGTCGCCATTTGGCAGCATGGTGATAATAAATTCGGCGTCTTTTGCGGCTTCTGCGGGAGTTTGGGCGGCAATCGCACCTTTTTGTACTAACTCCGTAACGGCCTTCGGGTTTACGTCAAACACGCGTAATACATATCCGTGTTGCAACAGGTTGTTAGCCATTGGGCTACCCATCTGGCCCAATCCCAAAAATGCAACGGTTGTCATGAACGGTCTCCTGTCTCAGGTTGACAAAATAATTACAATTAAAAACTCATTTTCGTCTGTTTTTGAGCATATTTGTAATTTATGACTAAAAACAAGACACGCGTCACTAATTTGATCATTTATGTCATTAAAATGAACAAAAGAAGACAAGATCACACAGGACAAAACAAATATGACCAAAATTGCATGCGTTGGAATCACCGTTCAGGACCGAATCTACTCTCTGAACAGCCTGCCTGATGGCGGGGGGAAATATCAGTCAAATCAGTATATGGAGACAGGGGGTGGCCCAGCGGCAACGGCGGCAGTGGCAATTGCCCGACTCGGTATCGACGTCGATTTTATCGGCCGCGTGGGTGACGATAGCTGTGGTAACACATTACTGAATGAACTTCGCAGTTGGGGAGTGAATACTGAATTCTGCCGTCAATATCCCAACGCGCGTTCATCGCAGTCTGCCATTCTGGTCGATCAGCACGGGGAGCGAATCATCGTCAACTACCCGAGCCCTGACCTGGATACGGATGCACAGTGGCTGGAGTCGATTGATTTTACTCGCTATGACATGGTTTTGGCCGATGTACGCTGGCATGAAGGAACATTCAAATCCTTCCAACTGGCACGTGCCGCCGGTGTCATGACGCTGCTGGATGCCGATATGACACCTCAGGACATTACGCCATTAGTGGCGCTTGCCGATCATGCGGTTTTTTCGACTCCAGGGCTTAAGCGGATGATCGGCCTGGATGATGCAGAGCAGGCTCTGAAACTAGCCGCCGAACAAACTGATGGTAAAGTCTACGTTACGTTGGGTGGTGAGGGATCACAATGGATTGACGAAGGAGATTTGTGTCAACAGGGCGCATTTTCTGTCAATGTGGTCGATACAACTGGGGCCGGTGACGTTTTCCATGGTGCCATGGCAGTTGCCCTGGCGGAGAAAATGCCAACCGAGAAAGCGATTCGCTTCGCAAGCGCAGTGGCCGCGATGAAATGTACACAGCCAGGTGGGCGTGCCGGAATTCCTAATCGTGCGCAAACCGAATCATTTTTGTCACTTTATGCGTAAAATAGCCAGTATTTACGGGGAAGAAGTCCAGGAGTATTCATGAGCATCATTGAAGTCACCGGTAATCCGCGACACGATCAACTTGTTCATTACATTACAGAACGCGGCTATATGAATATCGAAGAACTGGCGCAATTGCTGGACGTTTCCACGCAAACGGTGCGCAGGGATATTCGTAAGCTTAGTGAGCAAGGTCTGATCACCCGCCATCATGGGGGGGCCGGACGCGTATCCAGCGTCATGAATACCGCCTTCGAGCAGCGAGAGTTGTCACTTACCCAGGAAAAAGAAGCGATAGCGGAGGCGGTTGCCGATTATCTCCCGGAACGGTGTACTGTTTTTATTACCATCGGTACAACGGTGGAAGCCGTCGCCCGCGCTTTGTTAAATCGTCGGGACTTACGCATTATCACAAACAGTCTTCGCGTCGCGCAGATCCTGTATAAGAATCAAGATATTGAAGTCATGGTACCTGGTGGAACACTACGCGCACATAATGGCGGAATCGTTGGACCA
Organism: Citrobacter sp. wls718; assembly: GCF_005280945.1. NCBI lineage: Bacteria > Pseudomonadati > Pseudomonadota > Gammaproteobacteria > Enterobacterales > Enterobacteriaceae > Citrobacter > Citrobacter sp. wls718. The sequence goes on along the minus strand of NZ_SZWV01000084.1, from coordinate 21,219 downwards.
GGGGCGGTGAACTTTATTGAAGGGTTCCGGGCTGACTATTTGATCACCAGTATTGGCGCCATTGAAGAAGACGGTACACTGCTAGAATTTGATGTTAACGAGGCACTTGTCGCCAAGACAATGATCAAGCATACGCGTAATACACTACTGGTTGCCGATCACACCAAATTTACCGCATCGGCCGCGGTGTCCATCGGTAATATGCGTAAAATCAGGGCATTTTTTACCGATGCCCCGCCGCCCAATGCTTTCAAGCAATTGCTTGATGTAGAGAACATTGAATTGGTCATTGCCGATCAGGAAGCATCCTGATCGTATTGATAAAAAAGCCGCTGACAATCAGCGGCTTTTTCATACTACCTGACGTAAACGCGCATCACGCCTGTTCCGCTTGCAGCATTTTCTTTCTTTCACTGATTCGCTTAACCAGCAGAACAGATGCAATCGCCCCACAGAAAGCGAAGCAGGCCATAATACCAAACACAATTTTGTAGCCGATGAGCCCTGGGTTCAAATCCAGAATATATCCGTACATACTGAAGCAGAACATCGCCGGGGCATAACCGATAAAGCTACCCAGCGCCATTGCCGCACCCGTTTGATTCTCTGCGATTTTGGCCTCACCAATCGGGGCAAAGAATACAGCGCGCTGAGTAAATACGATGGCGCCGAAGCCCAGCGTACACACCATACCTAAATAAACGGGCATACTTTCATGCGGCAGAACGATCAGCAGCAACAGTGCCACTGTGCTGAGCATAAATGTGTAGCATAAATATTTACTCGGTGATTTCAGGATTTTATCTGAGATCAGTCCACCAATCGGGCCACCAACCATTTTCAGGCAATATTGGTTAATAATCCCATAAGCCCCCACCAGCGCGACGGGCAGCATATAAATGTTTTTCAGGAATGGGATAAAGAACGTCAACCCACAATACACGGCATAAACAAAGAAGACGTTAAACGCGATTAACCAAATAGTCTTATCTTTCAGAACTGACGACATGCTTGGATTTTTCGGCGCATCTTCAGCATCATGGATTTTTGCGGCGGGGATTTCCTCTTTATCGTTCAGAACAAAGAAGATGATGATCCCGACCATAATGACAATTGCAGAGTAGAACCAGATACCGGCCTTGAACCCCAACAGACCACTGCCAAACCAGGCAAAGACGGCCAGTGCAGAAAATGCGACAACCGTATCCACAATACCGCGGCCCGTTTCAAAAAAGCCGAACAGACGCCCTTGTTGTTCGCTGTTGCCGAGTCGGCTAACGGATTTTAATAACACCGGCCAGTTCATCATGTCGCAGGTAACACCAAATAACGCCCAGACAAAGAGGATCCCCCAATAGCCAGGCATGGTGGTCAAATAAACCCCCAGCAGCCCCGTGGCAATAAGGGAAAGAGACATAGTGTATTTACGTGGAAGTTTGTCTGCAAAATAAATAGATAAGAAAAAACCTATGGTAGTTACAAATGAGTTCACTGACATCGCGTTACCAATCTGACCGTTAGTCAAATGGAAGTATTCCTGCATCGGAATATAGAACGCATCTTTCAGTGAGGGTAATTTGTAAATTGTACCGCCACACAGCGTTAACAGGCTAAAAAGCGCCCATTTCTTTTTTGTGAGCATAGCATCCCCTAAATGATTTATTTAATCATTTGTTTTAAATATAAAAATACGCCCATTCATCAGGAATGGACTATGAATTCTAAATAAAGGCGTTAGATATTAATAATGAGTTAGAATGTGATGCGCCTCATTTTTAATTTGTTGTAGCACGCTACGCACAAATTGTATTTGTTGGATGGCATCATTTTTTTCTTTAATCAAACGTTCTTCGAGAAGTTCTGGCTCCGGTAGCGGTGTTTCGCTCATCTGGCGCCATGGGATCCAGGGGTTATCTCCTTCATTGTCGAAACGAAATGCCGGGGCGTAATAATCCACTTCTTCTTCCAGCCCGTAAGCCGTTACCTGCGGCTTCTCATCACCTAAGCAAATAAGTTTGGTCAGCAGATCTTTAAACGGCATATCCCCTTGACCCGAAGTACAGGCTTTATGGCCCAGTCCCGCATTCTCATTTACAATTAATGCATCTTTAATATGCACCTGGGTAATATGCGGAGACATTGTGTCTAACGCCGTCAACGGATGCTCATTGGCATTGATCATATTAGCAAAATCAAACAGTAAAGAGAGCGACTCCATATCACTGTTCTGAACTAACGATACCAATTCATGACTCTTTAAATCCTCATGCTGCTCTAAGGTAAAGGTCAGTCCGCTATCCTGATAGCAATCGCGCAAATATTTGATATCCTGCGTAATGATTGCAAGCACCTCTTGAAGATTACCTTCGTAGCGCGGGTAAAACCTCACCGAAGAGGCGCCTGTTTTTAATGCGATAGCGACAGCCTGGTCAATAGCTTTTTTATCAGAAGAACTGGTCTCGATATGCAGATCAAGCTGTAGCTGACGCGCTTTGTCGCCAAATGCTGACAGTGCTTCATCATTCATATTTTCAAGAGAATAGCTTTCACCATCAAGGACGTGGATTTTCACCCCACGCAGATTATTTTCACTGGCGATATCTAATAAATCATTCGGTAATATGCGTTCAACGCGCATATTCAAATGATAAGCATAAGCGTGAAGATAAAGAGGAAGATTATCTACCCGCGCCAGAATTTTATGTGCATTGTCTTTAGTGACCATAAACGTACCTACAAGTTAATGAAGAGATCAACTGCTTCAAATCGCCAATACTCAATATCTATTTGTACGATATTGCCATCGCTGTCAGCCCGGTGTTTTTCAATAAGAATGGCGGGCATTCCAGTCGAACCGCCAATAAACTTGCTAATGTCGCCGGCCATTCTGACAGGTTTAAAAGCCAGTTTTTTGATTACCGTTTCTTTTTTATATTCATTTTCCCATACCGAAGAAAATGACTGACTTTCAAGCTGCTCAATAAATCCCGGAGCGACCTTCGGGTTGATAAACGTTTCATGATAGAAAACTTTATGCCCTTCCAGCGCTCCCCAGCCCGTTATCCGATACAGTTCATCAGACGGTGTTGCTGACACCAGCGGCGCGGCAACGTCCGGGTACTGAGAAACCCGGCTTTTCTCGATAAATCCCCAGGAAGGCTCTCTACCCTGCTCAAGCGCGGCGCGCTGAAAGCTTGCTGACAATTCCGGGCTGTAGTTAAAGCGTGCCTGGGTAACGAACCACCCTTTGCGATCCTTACGAAAGATTTTGGATTCAGACTCCAGGTTTAATAGCGCCTGACGTAACGTCATGCGCTTGATCCCCAGCAACTCTCCCAACTCCCTTTCCGAGGGCAGTTTTCCGCCCGGAGTGGTGATCCCATCTTTTAACCAACGATCTAACTTCTCTTTCGCATTCTCAACGGTCGACTGATTACTCGTCATTGTTTAATTCGCTTGGTTTAAACCAGATGGTTTAATCATACGCTGACGATGAAAAAGAAAGCAAACACCCGCGTTGAGCTTTAGAAAAATTTGTGACCAAGCTCTCTTAAGCCAGACATCTTGAGGGGAGAGTATTTCTTGAGGCAGGGAATCAACGTAATCCCGCCGGGGACCCGGGATTGCGGGCAAAAAAAACCCCACCTCTTAAGGCAGGGTCTTGTCATTAAAGCGCGTTAATTAGTCTTCTTTCGGACCACGCATCGCACGTTTACGATCGTTTTCAGTCAGGTGACGTTTACGAATACGGATAGACGTTGGTGTTACTTCTACCAGTTCGTCGTCATCGATGAATTCCAGAGCCTGTTCCAGAGTCATTTTCTGAGCTGGAACCAGGGTGGTGGCTTCATCAGTACCAGAAGCACGCATGTTGGTCAGTTTCTTACCGGTCAGGCAGTTTACAGTCAGGTCGTTAGAACGACTGTGAATACCGATGATCTGGCCTTCATAAACTTCTGCGCCGTGACCCAGGAACAGCTTACCGCGGTCCTGCAGGCTGTACAGTGCAAACGCAACAGCTTTACCCTGACCATTAGAGATCAGCACGCCGTTCTGACGCTGGCCCACTTCGCCCGGACGAACATCGTCGTAATGGCTGAAGGTGGAGTACAGCAGACCGGTACCGGAGGTCATGGTCATGAATTCTGAACGGAAGCCGATCAGACCACGGCTTGGGATCACGTAGTCGAGACGTACGCGGCCTTTACCATCTGGATTCATGTTTTTCAGGTCGCCTTTACGCTCGCCCAGTGCCTGCATAACAGAACCCTGGTGCTGCTCTTCGACGTCCAGCGTTACGTTTTCGAATGGCTCTTGTTTACGGCCATCGATTTCGCGGAAGATAACTTTCGGACGGGAAACCGCCATCTCGAAACCTTCACGACGCATGTTTTCAATCAGAACGGACAGGTGCAGTTCACCACGGCCAGACACGCGGAATGCGTCTGCATCCGGAGTCTCTTCAACACGCAGTGCAACGTTGTGTACCAGTTCTTTTTTCAGGCGGTCAAGGATCTGACGAGAAGTAACGTACTTACCTTCTTTACCGCAGAACGGAGAGGTGTTTACGTTGAAGAACATGGTCACGGTCGGCTCATCAACAGACAGCGCCGGCAGCGCTTCAACATTCTGTGGATCGCAGATGGTGTCGGAGATGTTCAGTTCGCCCAGACCAGTGATCGCGATGATGTCGCCCGCTTCTGCAACGTCGCTCTCGATACGCTCAAGACCCAGATGGGTCAGAACTTTACCGACTTTACCGTTGCGAGTTTTGCCTTCGCTATCAATGATAGTGATCTGCTGGTTCGGTTTAACTTTACCGCGCTTGATGCGACCGATGCCGATAACACCCACGTAGTTGTTGTAGTCCAGCTGAGAGATTTGCATCTGCAGCGGGCCATCAAGGTCAACGTTCGGAGCCGGTACACGGTCAACGATGGTCTGATACAGCGGGGTCATGTCTTCCGCCATATCTTCGTGATCCAGACCTGCGATACCGTTCAGCGCTGAAGCGTAAACGATCGGGAAGTCCAGCTGTTCGTCGGTCGCGTCGAGGTTAACGAACAGGTCGAATACCTGGTCAACAACCCAGTCAGGACGCGCGCCAGGACGGTCAACTTTGTTGATAACAACAATTGGCTTCAGGCCATGAGCAAAGGCTTTTTTAGTCACGAAGCGCGTCTGCGGCATCGGACCGTCCATTGCATCAACCACCAGCAGCACGGAGTCTACCATGGACATTACACGTTCAACTTCACCACCGAAGTCGGCGTGTCCCGGGGTATCAACGATGTTGATACGGTAGTCATTCCACTTGATAGCGGTGTTTTTAGCGAGGATGGTAATCCCACGCTCTTTCTCCAAATCGTTGGAGTCCATCACGCGCTCTTGGGTTTCGGCACGAGAGTCGAATGTACCGGATTGTTGGAGCAGCTTGTCTACCAGGGTGGTTTTACCATGGTCTACGTGCGCGATGATGGCGATGTTACGCAAATTTTCGATCACAACTTTGCCTCAGGCATTTTAGAAATAGCGCGTTATTGTACACGGATTAATCGCAGTACAAAACAGGATCACAAACATCCTCCGCAAACAAGTATTGCAGAGTTTCTTTGTGATCACATTCACGGAGCGTTAAAAGGGGTAATCTCATGTCAATTGCACCATTATAGTGCTTAATGTTCACAAAGAGGCACTATAATGGTGCAATACAACCTTCATGGTGCAACCCCTTTGCACGATGATGCGCATGATAACGCCTTTTGGGGGCAATTTAAAAGTTGGCACAGATTTCGCTTTATATTTTTTACGGCGACACGGCCAATTTTTGCAGAATTGAAGACCTCGTTACCACGACGACAATGACCAATCCGGGAGAGTAAGTATGTCCGCTGAACACGTTTTGACGATGCTGAACGAACACGAAGTGAAGTTTGTTGATTTGCGCTTCACTGACACTAAAGGTAAAGAACAGCACGTCACGATTCCTGCTCATCAGGTAAATGCCGAATTCTTTGAAGAAGGCAAAATGTTTGACGGCTCCTCAATCGGTGGCTGGAAAGGCATTAACGAATCAGACATGGTTCTGATGCCAGATGCTTCTACTGCACTCATTGACCCGTTCTTTGAAGAGTCTACTCTGATCATCCGTTGCGATATCCTGGAACCGGGTACGCTTCAGGGCTATGACCGCGACCCGCGCTCCATCGCAAAACGCGCTGAAGAATATCTGCGTGCTACCGGCATCGCAGACACCGTGCTGTTCGGGCCAGAGCCAGAATTCTTCCTGTTCGACGACATCCGTTTCGGCAGCTCTATTTCCGGTTCCCACGTCGCTATCGATGATATCGAAGGCGCATGGAACTCCTCCACCAAATATGAAGGTGGTAACAAAGGTCATCGCCCTGGCGTGAAAGGCGGTTACTTCCCGGTTCCTCCGGTCGATTCTTCCCAGGACATCCGTTCTACCATGTGTCTGGTCATGGAAGAGATGGGCCTTGTCGTTGAAGCGCATCACCACGAAGTGGCGACTGCGGGCCAGAACGAAATCGCTACCCGCTTTAACACTATGACCAAAAAAGCGGACGAAATTCAGATCTACAAATACGTCGTTCACAACGTCGCGCACCGTTTCGGTAAAACGGCAACCTTTATGCCAAAACCAATGTTCGGTGATAACGGTTCCGGCATGCACTGCCACATGTCTCTGTCCAAGAACGGCGTAAACCTGTTCTCCGGTGACAAGTATGCAGGTCTGTCCGAGCAGGCGCTGTTCTACATCGGTGGTGTAATCAAACACGCTAAAGCGATCAACGCCCTGGCGAACCCGACCACCAACTCCTACAAGCGTCTGGTCCCGGGTTACGAAGCACCGGTTATGCTGGCGTACTCTGCCCGTAACCGTTCTGCCTCTATCCGTATCCCAGTCGTTGCCTCTCCGAAAGCACGCCGTATTGAAGTACGCTTCCCGGACCCGGCGGCTAACCCGTACCTGTGCTTTGCAGCACTGCTGATGGCTGGTCTTGATGGTATCAAGAACAAGATCCACCCGGGCGAAGCAATGGACAAAAACCTGTACGACCTGCCACCGGAAGAAGCAAAAGAGATCCCACAGGTTGCTGGCTCTCTGGAAGAAGCACTGAACGAACTGGATCTGGACCGCGAGTTCCTGACTGCAGGCGGCGTGTTCACCAATGAAGCGATCGATGCGTACATTACGCTGCGTCGCGAAGAAGATGACCGCGTGCGCATGACCCCGCACCCGGTAGAGTTTGAGTTGTACTACAGCGTTTAATCGTTTGAGTTGTACTTTCCAGATAAGGTCGCGTCACGCGCTGGCGCGATAACCTGGAATTGAGTTGCCGTGGAAACTTTCAGCCCATCACACGATGGGCTTTTTTCTCCGCCAACGAACTGATCCTTCGCGCTTTTTCTACGTGAAAGCTATAATGCACTAAATTGGTGCAACCTTTTTCAGGAGACTGCTGAATGGCAACCGGCACGCTGCCCGATGCTGGGCAGATCCTCAATTCGTTAATTAACAGCATTTTACTTGTCGACGATGAGCTGGCGGTGCATTACGCCAACCCCGCGGCACAGCAGCTGCTTGCCCAAAGTTCCCGCAAACTGTTTGGCACGCCGCTTTCTGAACTGCTGAGTTATTTCTCATTAAACATCGGGCTGATGCGAGAGAGCCTGGAAGCGGGTCAGGGCTTTACGGACAACGAAGTGACGCTGGTGATAGATAGCCACTCGCATATCCTCTCTGTGACCGCCCAGAGGCTGCCTGATGGCCTTATTCTGCTGGAGATGGCGCCCATGGATAACCAGCGCCGTCTGAGTCAGGAGCAGCTCCAGCATGCCCAGCAAATAGCCGCCCGCGATCTGGTACGTGGTCTGGCGCATGAAATTAAAAACCCGTTGGGTGGATTACGCGGTGCAGCACAACTGCTCAGTAAAGCGCTACCGGATCCAGCCCTCAAGGAATATACCCAAGTCATTATTGAGCAGGCAGACCGCCTGCGTAACCTGGTCGACCGCCTGCTGGGGCCGCAGCAACCCGGTATGCACATCACGGAAAGTATTCACAAGGTGGCAGAACGCGTTGTGGCACTGGTGTCGATGGAACTCCCGGAGAACGTCACGTTGATCCGCGATTACGACCCGAGTCTGCCAGAAATACTGCACGATCCTGACCAGATAGAACAGGTTCTGCTGAATATCGTGCGTAATGCGTTACAAGCGCTAGGACCGGAAGGTGGCGAGATTATTCTGCGTACCCGCACCGCGTTTCAGCTCACATTGCACGGCATGCGTTACCGCCTGGCGGCGCGTATTGACGTTGAGGACAACGGTCCGGGTATTCCTCCACATTTACAGGATACGCTGTTCTACCCAATGGTCAGCGGTCGCGAGGGGGGAACCGGGCTGGGATTATCTATCGCCCGTAATTTGATTGATCAACATTCCGGCAAAATTGAATTTACCAGTTGGCCGGGTCATACCGAGTTCTCGGTTTACCTGCCTATCAGGAAATAGAGGTGACGTTTATGCAACGAGGAATAGTCTGGGTCGTTGATGACGATAGTTCCATCCGTTGGGTGCTTGAACGTGCGCTCGCAGGGGCAGGACTCAACTGCACCACATTTGAAAGCGGTAAAGAGGTACTGGACGCGCTCGCCAGTAAAACGCCGGACGTGCTGTTGTCGGATATCCGCATGCCGGGGATGGACGGCCTGACGCTGTTAAAACAAATTAAACAGCGTCATCCGATGCTTCCGGTCATCATCATGACCGCGCACTCCGATCTGGACGCCGCCGTCAGCGCCTACCAGCAAGGGGCGTTCGATTACCTGCCCAAGCCGTTTGATATTGACGAAGCTGTGGCGCTGGTTGAACGCGCCATAAGCCATTATCAGGAACAGCAGCAGCCGCGTAATGTTCAGATCAACGGCCCCACCACCGATATCATTGGTGAAGCCCCAGCAATGCAGGATGTCTTTCGCATAATTGGCCGGCTTTCCCGCTCTTCAATTAGCGTCTTGATCAACGGTGAGTCCGGGACCGGTAAAGAGTTGGTCGCTCATGCTCTCCACCGTCACAGCCCGCGTGCCAAATCGCCATTTATCGCCCTTAACATGGCGGCAATTCCGAAGGATTTAATCGAATCTGAACTGTTTGGCCACGAAAAAGGCGCCTTTACCGGCGCCAATACCATTCGTCAGGGACGCTTCGAGCAGGCGGATGGCGGCACGCTGTTTCTCGATGAGATTGGCGATATGCCGCTGGACGTGCAAACGCGATTGCTGCGTGTATTAGCCGACGGACAGTTTTACCGCGTCGGCGGCTATGCGCCGGTGAAGGTGGACGTGCGCATTATCGCGGCTACGCACCAGAATCTGGAACTGCGGGTACAGGAAGGCAAGTTCCGCGAGGACTTGTTCCACCGACTGAACGTCATTCGCGTTCATTTACCACCGCTGCGCGAGCGACGGGAAGACATCCCTCGCCTGGCGCGTCATTTCCTGCAGGAAGCCGCTCACGAGCTGGGTGTGGAAGCCAAGCAGTTACACCCTGAAACCGAGGCCGCACTGACGCGTCTGGCCTGGCCGGGTAACGTTCGTCAACTAGAGAACACTTGCCGCTGGTTAACCGTGATGGCCGCCGGGCAGGAAGTGCTGATTCAGGACCTGCCGGCTGAGCTATTTGAAGCAAGCGTTCCGGACGCGCCCTCACATATGCAGCCTGACAGCTGGGCAACACTGCTGGCACAATGGGCTGACCGGGCACTACGCTCCGGTCATCAAAACTTACTCTCTGAAGCGCAGCCTGAAATGGAACGCACGCTGTTAACCACCGCGCTGCGCCATACTCAGGGCCATAAACAGGAAGCGGCGCGCTTACTCGGATGGGGGCGTAATACCCTGACACGTAAGTTAAAAGAGCTTGGCATGGAGTAAGGGATTTTCGCTGTGTAAAGATTGATAATTGAGCGCAAAGCGCTGCTATTTTGCGCTTTACTGTTCCGATGAGTTAAGTATGATCGTGCCCGGAAAACGGGGGAAGTCATCATGCTGGAATCAATTATTAATCTGCTGTCGAGCGGCTCGGTTGAAAGCCATACGCCGCAAACTGCGGTTGCCGCGGTGCTGTGTGCGGCGCTGGTTGGGCTGTTTAGCTAGCGGGTTTGTCGGGTGGCGCTTCGCTTACCCGACCTACATATTGAGATGTCGTAGGCCCGGTAAGCGAAGTGCCACCGGGCAACGTCATTAGATGACCCGCGAGAACTGCTGCATCCGTGCTTTCTGGCGCAGGTACGCATCAAAGCACATGCAAATATTGCGGATCAGCAGACGACCTTTTGGCGTCACCTGAATCCCCTTCTCATTCACATCCACCAGCCCATCTTTCGCCAGCGGAGCCAACAGCTTCAGGTCTTCAGCAAAATAGTCAGCAAAGTTCAGATCCCATTGCTGTTCTACGACGGCGTAGTCGAGGCGGAAGTTGCAGATCAGTAGTTTAATCACATCCCGGCGAATACAGTCATCTTGGGTCAGTGCAATACCGCGCCACAGCGCATTTCCCTGCTCATCCACCTGCTGATAATAGTGCTTCAGCTCTTTTTGGTTCTGCGCGTAGTTGTCGCCAATCATACTGATGGCGGAAACGCCCATGCCCAGCAGGTCGGTATCGCCCTGGGTGGTATAACCCTGGAAATTACGGTGCAGAACACCCTCGCGCTGGGCAATCGCCAGCTCGTCATCCGGGCGGGCAAAGTGATCCATCCCAATGAACTGATAACCTGTTTCGGTCAGCGAGGAGATGGTCTCCTGCAAAATATCCAACTTCTGTTGTGGGCTGGGCAGGTCAGCATCTTTGATTTTACGCTGCGCGGCAAACAACGTTGGCAGGTGCGCATAGTTAAAGACACTCAGGCGGTCGGGATTGAGCTCAGCCACCCGCTTCAGGGTAAAGGCAAAGCTTTCCGGCGTCTGTTTTGGCAGACCATAGATGAGGTCAATGTTGGTCGAGGTAAAGCCAATCTCACGCGCACGATTAATCAGTGCAAAGATAAACTCCTCGTCCTGCTCACGGTTTACCAGGCGCTGAACTTCTTTATTGAAGTCCTGCACCCCCATGCTCAGGCGGTTAAAGCCTTCAGCACGTAAATGATCGAGCACATCGAGTTCGATTTCACGCGGATCAACTTCGATCGAGATTTCTGCATCCGCGTTAAAATCGAAGTTATCACGCAGCAGCGTCATTAAGCGGCTAATCTGCGTTTTATTCAGATAGGTTGGCGTACCGCCGCCCCAATGCAACTGGCTAACATGACGGCCAGCAAACAGCGGCGCGCGATGAATAATCTCTTGTTCTAAAACGTCCAGATATTGATCGGCCTTATGCTGCTGGCGGGTCACAATTTTGTTGCAGCCGCAGAAATAGCACAATTTATGGCAGAACGGGATATGGACGTACAAAGAGAGTGGACGTTCAGGGTAACGCGCTACGGCTTGCAGAAATGCTTCAGCACCGTAGTCTGCAGAAAACTCCAGCGCGGTCGGATACGAGGTGTATCGTGGCCCGGAATAGTTATATTTCTGGATCAGGGCCAGGTCCCAGTCGATTAACTGCTCAGACATGCTCACTCCTTCCGATGGCGTTTCTGGCGGGTACGGCGTACCGGCTTACCCCCACTGCGAGTGATAAGCCGGTTGCGCAGCCACTTTTGGCGCCGCGACAATCGCTGTAGTTTAACGAATAACCACACCAGATAACATATAACCGGAAGGGTTATAAGCAGGACGGGAAGACCCACGGTACAAAACCGTTAGTTACCGCCCTTCAGCAGGCGCATCATGTCTTCCTGCTTTTCTTCTTCTTCGTCAATTTCTTCGTCATCATCGTAAGAGAGCCCCAGTTTCTGCATCAGCTCATCGATGCGATCCAGCTTGGCATCCACCCAGGACTGATCTTCAGCACTCAGGATCTCTCCCGCTTCAAGACGTTCCAGCAGCGCATCCAGGCGCTCATCCGTTTCCAGTAAATCCAACTCAGCCTGTGGTGAAAGCATAGGTTTCTCACTCTTCGGTTTGTGCTGTTTGGTGACTTTTTCAGTCACACCCAATGCAATGGGAGTTTTACTGCCAATACGAGGATCTTTGTGTTTGTTTTGGTTTCCGCCACCTGATGCACCGTCGCTGCCGGTCGCACGGCTGCCCGCCGCAAGACCACGGTGTTTTTTCTGACGCTTACGATCGCGAGCTTCCAGGTTAATTTCTTCGCGTGTCTTACGACGCGCCTTTGCAGGACCTTTCCCGCGAGGTGTAGAAGTTGTTTTCATCATGATTCGTCTTTGGCTGTTTTTATTCAGTATATAATTGCGCCGGAATCTAGCAGAAATAAAGAAAAAAGGCGACAGAGTAATCTGTCGCCTTTTTTCCTGACTCTCAACCCTTAACGGGCCCTACAATCCCTGTCGGCTATCAACACACCCTGTTTTTCCCTTAGCCAGAAACATTCCGTGTTGTTTCCATTTCCTTTTACTAACGTCTCCGGACGTTTGTCTTCCTGACAATCCTGCGTCTTCGCCTCCTGGCGCTCCTGACCCTCATCCTGAGTCGTTTATCCTGTTAGCTCCCTTGCTATGGACGCTACTTTACTCTTTTGGGTAACACGCACAAGTAACCGACTTAACAGTTTCAGTTTTTCAGAATATTTCTTAATGGTAATTATATGATTTATTTAATTTATATTGTTATGCACTCTCTCATCTCGCATAAATACTATCGGCAATGTCTCACAAAGCCCGCGCTTTTAACTTACATAACCCGCGCGTCGAAAAATCCGCCTTTTGCTGGTGTTCAGGTATAATCGCTGCAAAGCCTTGATTGATGGAGACGACCACGTTGACTAACTTGAATTATCAACAGACGCATTTTGTGATGAGTGCGCCTGATATTCGCCATTTACCTTCCGATACAGGAATTGAAGTGGCTTTTGCTGGCCGTTCCAACGCAGGTAAATCCAGCGCACTAAATACCCTGACAAATCAAAAGGGTCTGGCACGTACATCTAAAACGCCGGGCCGTACTCAGCTCATCAACTTGTTTGAAGTGGTTGACGGTAAACGTCTGGTTGACTTGCCGGGGTACGGGTATGCAGAAGTTCCGGAAGAGATGAAGCGCAAATGGCAGCGCGCGCTGGCAGAATATCTGGAGAAACGTCAAAGCCTGCAAGGTTTAGTCGTACTGATGGATATTCGCCATCCACTGAAAGATCTCGATCAGCAGATGATTTTGTGGGCCGTAGAGAGCAACGTCCAGGTGCTGGTATTACTGACCAAAGCGGACAAACTGGCCAGCGGCGCACGCAAAGCACAGTTGAATATGGTGCGTGAAGCAGTGCTAGCGTTTAATGGCGATGTACAGGTAGAAGCATTCTCATCGCTGAAAAAGCTGGGTGTGGATAAACTGCGTCAGAAACTGGATACCTGGTTTAGCGAACTGGCGCCTATTGAAGAGATGCAGGACGGGGAATAACCTACCGATATGCCGGATGGCGCCGCTGCGCGTCTTATCCGGCCTACAGCATGTGCGAAACCTTTCTTTCGCACAATAAAAAACGCCCCAGTCATTACTGACTGGGGCGGCTAAAATATTCAGCCAAATCCGATTACGTGAAGTAAAAGGTCTGAAAGATAGAACATCTTACCTCTGTACCCTACGAGAATAACTTTACTCTTTTTTGAGCAGCGCAGAAAGCACTTTTTGTAATTTTTTTTCACTCCCGGCATAGGAAATTTTAATGGTCATCACAAAAAGCGCTAACTTATGTTGCTTAGTTACGAAAAGAGCGCGTTATTCAGCAAACCCTTAGTGCGCTTGATCCCAGTTTTCACCGCTTCCGACTTCCACCAGCAACGGCACATCAATTCGCGTTCCGTTCTCCATCAGCTGATGGATTTTTTTCGAGACGCTATCGAGATCATCTTTGTGCACTTCAAACACCAGTTCATCATGTACCTGCATGATCATACGTACGCGAGGCTGTTCGGTTTGCAGCCAGCCGTCTACGGCAATCATAGCGCGCTTAATAATGTCCGCAGCGGTGCCTTGCATCGGGGCGTTAATCGCCGCACGTTCCGCACCTGCACGACGCGCACCATTACTGGATTTGATATCCGGTAAATAGAGGCGACGTCCTTCCAGCGTTTCAACGTACCCTTGCTCTTTTGCCTGCGCACGCGTGCGTTCCATATATTCCAGTACGCCCGGGTAGCGTTCGAAATAGAGATCCATGTACTTCTGCGCTTCTTTGCGTGGAATATTGAGCTGGCGTGCAAGACCAAAGGCGCTCATGCCGTAGATCAGACCAAAGTTGATGGCCTTCGCGCTGCGGCGCTGTTCACTGGTCACGGAATCAAGAGGTAAGCCAAAGACCTCTGCAGCCGTGGCGCGGTGAATGTCCTTTCCTTCGGCAAAGGCGGTAAGCAGCCCCTTATCACGCGAGAGGTGCGCCATAATGCGTAGCTCAATCTGCGAGTAGTCCGCCGAGACAATGACATAATCTTCTGGTGCAATAAATGCCTGGCGAATACGGCGTCCTTCCTCATTACGCACCGGAATATTTTGCAGGTTAGGATCGGTAGAAGACAAACGCCCGGTCGCCGTAACTGCCTGATGATAAGAGGTATGCACACGGCCAGTTTTAGGGTTGATCATCAGCGGAAGTTTATCTGTATAAGTAGACTTCAATTTTGCCAGCCCGCGATATTCCAGAATCACCTTCGGCAGCGGATAATCCAGCGCTAACTCTTCCAGCACCTCTTCTGACGTTGACGGCGCGCCGCCCGGCGTTTTCTTCAGCGGCTTGATGCCCTGCTTTTCAAACAGAATGGTTTGCAGCTGTTTAGTGGAAGAGAGGTTAAAGGCTTCCCCAGCAATCTCGTGCGCTTTTTGCTCCAGCTCGTTCAAACGCAGCGTCAGCTCTGCTGAATGCTTGTGCAACACGGCAGGGTCGATTTTTACACCGTTGCGCTCGATGCGGGACAAGACCGGGACCAACGGCATATCGATATTCTCGAAGACGTTTAGCGGTCCTTTATGTTTTTGCAGCTCTGGCCACATTTTCAGATGCAGCTGTAGCGTGACGTCGGCGTCCTCCGCGGCATAACGACCAGCTTCTTCCAGCGCAATCTGGTTAAAGGTCAGTTGGTTTTTACCTTTCCCGGCGATCTCTTCGAAGGTGATCGTTTTATGTTTCAGCCAGCGGTCAGACAGGCTGTCCATATCGTGTCGCCCGGCAACGCTGTTAAGAATGTAGGATTCGAGCATGGTATCAAAGACGATACCGCGCAGCTCGATACCGTAGTTCGCCAGGATGCCACGGTCATACTTCAGGTTTTGCCCAACTTTATGCGCTTTTTCGTCTTCCAGTAGCGGCTTCAGCAGCGTCAGCGCCCGATCACGGGAAATTTGGTCAGGGGCATCCAGGTAGTCATGCGCGACAGGAACATACGCAGCCACACCCGGTTCAATAGCGAAAGAGAGCCCCACCAGATTCGCGGAGATATTGTCCAGGCTGTCGGTTTCGGTATCAAAAGCAAAGACCGGCGCTTTTTCCAGCTTCGCAATCCACGCTTCCAGCGTCGTCTCGTCCAGAATCGTCACATAGTTATCGTATGAGAGAACCGTGGCGGGCTCCTCAGGCGTTTCATCAATAACGATGGTTTCCTGTGGTTTTGCCGCAGGTTTTGTGCCTTTTGCCTGCAGCCATTTCCCGGCTTCAACGTCGGTGACCCAACGTTTGAACTCATATTGTTTGAACAGATTTAACAGCTCGTCCGCTGCAGGTTGTCGTACTTCCAGCTGCTCGCAGGTTAATTCCAGCTCGACATCCGTTTTGATGGTTGCCAGCTTATAAGAGAGGTAAGCCACCTCTTTATTCTGCTCGAGCTTGCCAGCCATGGTTTTTGCGCCACGAAACGTCAGGCCCGCTATTTTTTCTGATTCAGCATAGAGCGTGTCCAGCCCACCCAGCCCCTGGAGTAACGCCTGAGCCGTCTTTTCCCCCACGCCCGGCACGCCAGGAATGTTATCAGAAGAGTCGCCCATCAGCGCCAGGAAGTCGATAATCAGTTCCGGCGGCACGCCATACTTATTTACCACCTCATCCGGGCCGAGGATCGTATTGGTCATGGTGTTGATGAGGGTGATATTCGGCGTCACCAGCTGAGCCATGTCTTTATCACCGGTACTGATCAGTACCGGACGGCCAATTTGCTCTGCTTCACGCGCCAGCGTACCGATAACGTCGTCCGCTTCCACGCCTGAAACAGCCAGCAAGGGTAACCCCATGGCTTTTACCATCGCGTGCAGCGGTTCAATCTGCGCGCGTAGATCGTCTGGCATCGGCGGACGATGCGATTTGTAGTGCTCGAATAATTCATCACGGAAGGTTTTACCCTTGGCGTCGAATACCACCGCCGCATGCGTCGGCTTATATTGCAAAATCAAGCTACGCAGCATGTTGAGGACACCGTACATCGCGCCCGTAGGCTCTCCTGCGCTGTTGGTCAGCGGTGGGAACGCATGGTATGCGCGATACAGGTAAGATGAGCCATCTACAAGGATAAGTGGGTTTTCTGGGATCTGAACCATAATGTCCATGCCTGTTTATCAGATTATGGGTAAAGGATGCCACAGACAGGATGAAAACATGAGTTTTTCGCCGCATTTGTCGAAAAACTTTTGTAGATCTTCTGCGTTGTTCGCAATGTGAGCTGTGGATAAGTTTGTGAATAAATAATTTTCAGCCCTTTAAATACAGCAAGATAATTTATGAATCATAATAATTCTGCATATTTTTCATTATGTTATTTCATGACGCAGAATTTTATATCATCTTTTCAGCTTATAGCTGGATGTGGATAGATATTCCCTTTTTTTCTATTCAGCGAAGATCCATCATTTGGTTCGTTTTCTGATAAAATTAGCCCCTTGCGCCCTTTTAGCGCACTATTTATGGCTAACCTTTTGAATAATTTAATTATGGCGAGAATACTCGCCGCGATAACGCTGCTGCTGAGTATCGCATTGACCATATTGGTCACGATTTTATGTTCCGTGCCAATCATCCTGGCCGGAGTTGTAAAACTGCTTTTGCCTATTCCTTTCGTCTGGCGCAAGGTATCCCTCTTTTGTAATTTCATGATGTACTGCTGGTGTGAAGGTCTGGCGCTATTGCTACACCTTAATCCACGACTGAAGTGGGATGTTGAGGGGCTGGAAGGTCTGAGCAAGAAGAATTGGTATCTGCTCATCTGTAATCACTACAGCTGGGCCGACATCGTTGTGCTTTGCGTTTTGTTTCGTAAGCATATCCCGATGAATAAATACTTTCTTAAGCAGCAGTTAGCCTGGGTGCCTTTTATTGGTCTGGCATGTTGGGCGCTGGATATGCCATTTATGAAACGCTATTCGCGCGGTTATTTGCTCCGTCACCCTGAACGACGTGGTAAAGATGTGGAAACAACACGTCTTTCTTGTGAGAAGTTTCGTGTGCATCCAACAACGATCGTGAATTTTGTCGAAGGCTCACGGTTCACCCACGAGAAATGCCAGCAGACCCGATCTCCCTATAAAAACCTGCTGCCACCTAAGGCTGCCGGTATTGCGATGGCGCTGAATGTCTTAGGATCGCAATTCGATAAGTTGCTGAACGTCACGCTGTGTTATCCGCAAAACAGCAGCCATCCTTTCTACGACATGCTGAGCGGTAAGTTAACGCGCATTGTAGTACGAGTGAATCTGGAGCCGGTGAAAGAGGAATTACACGGTGATTACGTCAACGATAAAGGGTTTAAGCGTCGGTTCCAGCTGTGGCTGAATACGCTCTGGGCCGAGAAAGATGCGCAAATAGATGCGATTAAAGCCTCAACTAAAAAAGCCGGTCTCTGACCGGCTTTTTCGTTTACTTCTGGCCTACCAGATATTTCACGGTATCGGCATACTGCTGTACAAAGATATCCATGCTGCTGGTATCCATGCCTTGCGGATTCACCTGATATTTGCCATTCACAAACATCGCCGGAACCCCCTGCAGTTGCAGATCGGCAGCCGCTTTTTCCTGCTGCGCGACCAGTGATTTCACCACGAAGCTGTTCCATGCCGCATCATAATCTTCACCTTTAATACCCGCATCAACAAATACTTTACGGATATCAGCGGTAGACTGGACGGTCTGAGTTTTCTGCACCGCTTCAAACAACGGTACTGTGACCTTATCTTCTACGCCCAGCGCCAGCGCAACCGCCCACGCCTGAGTCAGATCTTTGCCCAGAGGTCCCAAAAACTCAACGTGGTATTTGGTCATCTTGGTGCCTTCAGGCAGTTTTTTCTTCACGTTATCAGACACGTGAAGCACTTCTTCAAACTGGTAGCAATGCGGGCAGTAGAAGGAGAAGAACTCCAACACCTGCGGTTCACCCGCAATAGGCTTTTCCAGTGTGATGTACTGCTTACCATCCTGGAACTGCGCTGCCGATGCGCTAAAAGCTAAAACCATACCAGCCAGCGCCAGCCATATTTTTTTCATGTCCATGTCTCTCCGATTAATACATTGGCGTTAATTGTAAGGGGGGTTGTTGCAGAATTTTTGCCTGCTCAATAAAGGTCGCCGTCTGACGGTGCCAGTAATCTTCTCCGGTTAACCACGGGAAGTTTTTTGGAAACGCAGGATCATCCCAACGTCGAATCAGCCAGGCTAGATAATAAACTAAACGCATGGCGCGTAAAGGTTCTATGAGTCCTAATTCAGCGACGTCGAACTCAGTAAACTCTTCATAAGCTTCGATAATGGTTTCAAGCTGCATGCGCTGCTCGGCTTTATCACCATTAAGCAGCATCCATAAATCCTGAATGGCCGGGCCATTGCGGGCATCATCTAAATCGACAAACATCGGACCATCGCGCCACAGAATATTTCCGGCATGACAGTCACCGTGCAGGCGCAGAGTATCAAAACGCGTATGCCAGCTTTCGGTAACCACGGTGATAAGTGCATCCGTTGCTTTCAGAAATGCCGCTTTTTGCCCTGATGGAATAATCGGTGCACTGTCGAAAAGTTTACGCGGTTCAATCAGATACTCGTCGAGGCCAATGGTCGGTCGAAAAGCAAAGGGCTGTTTTCGCCCGGTTTGATGCAGACGCCCGAGATAGCGGCCAACCGACTCCATTTGATCGATATTGTCGGCTTCAAACTGCCGACCTCCTACGCTGGGGAATATCGCATAGTGGAACCCTTGATGCCCCAGTAACGTCAGGCCATCAAACACCATCGGCGCCGCAACCGGCACGTCATCACGCACCAGTTCCAGTGCAAACTGATGTTCTTCCTGTATTTGATCGACGGACCAACGCTCAGGGCGGTAAAACTTTACGACAAAGCGTCGACGGTCTTCGTCCTGGAATTGGTAGACACGGTTTTCATAGCTGTTGAGCGGGGTAAGCCCGGAATCCACCCGGATCCCCTGCTCAAACAGCGCATCCATGATGGTATCCGGGTGTAGCGTTTGGAAAGTAAAAGCGTTGTTATTCATCCCATCATCCGGAAATTACTACGAATGATTCAGGATATCATTTCGCAGCACTTTCGGTGGCGGCGATTACAAGCTTTTACTCTTTAATTACGCCACGAGCGCGCAGCAATGCGGTTTTAAAGTCTTCTTCATAATCTTTCTGAATACCTGGGATCACCGCATCCTTCGCTGAGTCACGCATTTTCAGGTGATAGATCAGAATGTCATCAGTTAAATCCGCCAGTTCTCCGTCAAAACCTGACTCTTTCGCCAGTTTCTGTAAAAATTGCATCAGGTTAAGATCGGGTTCTTTCTGCCAGGCTGGCTGGAGGAGTTCAATAACTTCATTCAGACGTTTACATTTCATGGTTGTGCTCCTTACGCTTAATACAGATACGTTAGCAGGGTCAATCCCACATTAAAAGAGGCGATATCAGTGATTCTGGATAGTGCAATTACAGGGGTTGTCCTGGCGGGCGGTAAGGCCAGGCGGATGGAGGGGGCAGATAAAGGACTGCTTGAGCTAGACGGCAAACCTTTATGGCGGCACGTCGCCGATGCGCTCGCCTTACAGGTCGAGACCGTCGTGGTTAATGCCAATCGCCATCAGGATATTTATCAGCAAAGTGGTCTGAAAGTTATCCCTGATTCATTACCTGATTTCCCTGGCCCGCTGGCCGGAATGCTGTCGGTATTTTTACAACTGGCAGGTGACTGGTTTTTATTCTGCCCCTGCGATATGCCCTATATTCCCCACAACCTGGTCGCAAGACTGGCAGAACAGCGCCAAAATGCGCCAGTGGTGTGGGTACATGATGGGGAGCGGGATCACCCGACAATTGCACTGATGCACAGAGCAATGCAGCCGTTACTGCAGGAGTATCTTCAGGCAGGTGAACGACGGGTGATGGTCTTTATGCGCCAGGCCGGCGGACACGCCATCGATTTTAGCGATCATAAAGATGCGTTTGTGAATGTGAACACACCTGAAGAATTGGCCAGATGGCAGGATAAATCATGATCCCATTGCTCGGTATTGCCGCATGGAGCGGCACAGGAAAAACCACACTGCTCAAAAAACTGATCCCGGAACTGTGCGCCAAAGGCATTCGTCCAGGATTAATTAAGCATACCCACCACAACATGGACGTCGATAAACCCGGCAAGGATAGCTATGAGTTACGTAAAGCTGGCGCAGCGCAAACACTGGTTGCCAGCCAACAACGCTGGGCGTTAATGACGGAAACGCCGGCAGAACCTGAGTTAGATTTAGCCTATCTGGTGAGCCGAATGGATGCTACAACACTGGATTTGGTACTGGTTGAGGGTTTTAAACACGAACCTGTCGCCAAGATCCTACTTTTTCGTGAAAATTGCGGGCATAGTGCACAAGAATTGACGATTGATGAGTATGTTGTTGCGGTTGCCAGTGATGTTCCACTCGAAGTGGATGTCCCACTTTTAGATATCAACGACGTACAACAAATTGCAGGGTTTGTTACACAGTGGCTGGGACGTTAACCAACCGGTAATCTGCAAAATTGTGCCTGATGACTTTGCGCTTATCAGGCCTACCATTCCGGCAGCGAGCAAGCACTTCCCAAAAACAAAGACGAAAAAAAGCCCATCCGTCAGGATGG
>NZ_SZWV01000085.1:0-3867 GCF_005280945.1 Citrobacter sp. wls718 | reverse complement strand
GTTGCCTCTCATCTGGTGAAACTGCGTGGAACATGCCGCGACGGGCAACGCCTTGATGTGCCTATGCCAACAATCACCGCTGGTGGCCAACACGTGGGTGAGGTGCGCACATTTCTCGAGACGTATTGCGGGGAAAGTGACGATGAATGGCTGGTAACGATCGATGGGGTTAAATACCAGATCGTTGATATCGGAATGCGCATGTTGCAGCCGCATGAACTCTACAAAGCGCAGGGCTTCCCGGATGGTTACGTTATTGATCAGGACTACCGTGGAAATCGCTATGCAAAAGATAAGCAGGTAGCCCGCTGCGGTAATGCGGTACCACCACCATTCGCCAGGGCGCTGGTGGAGGCAAATCTTCCGGAACTGTGTGCAGTGCAACAGCAGGAGGTGGCATGAAACTTGTGCTCCCGTTCCCTCCAAGCGTGAACACGTACTGGCGCGCCCCTAATAAGGGGCCGCTGGCCGGTCGTCACCTCATTAGCGCTGATGGTCGTAAATATCAGAGCGCTGCCTGCGTGGCGATCATTGAGCAATTACGACGTCTCCCGAAGCCATCGACTGAACTGGCAGCGGTAGAAATCACTCTGTACCCGCCGGATGCGCGCCGCCGGGATATCGATAATTACAACAAAGCCCTGTTTGACGCGCTGACGCATGCGGGTGTCTGGGAAGACGACAGCCAGATTAAGCGCATGCTGGTGGAATGGGGACCCATAGTGCCGAAAGGTCGGGTAGAGATAACGATCAGCAGATATGAATCGGCGGGTGCAGCCGCCTGATATGGAGAAAAGTATGAGCCAATTAGCAACAACAGCATTAACCATGTCCAGCAGCGATATTGCTGAGCTGGTGGAATCACGACATGACCATGTTAAACGGTCCATTGAACGCCTGGCAGAGCGCGGTGTTATTGAACTCCCCCCAATGGGGGAAGTTAAAAATCACCTCAATCAGTCGGTATCGGTTTATCTGATAGGGAAGCGGGACAGTTATATCGTTGTCGCGCAGCTGTCGCCGGAGTTTACCGCGCGTCTGGTTGATCGCTGGCAGGAGCTTGAGCAGGCACAGCAGCAGACGATTCCTCAATCATTCTCTGAAGCCCTACGTCTTGCAGCTGACCTTGCAGAACAAAAACAGCAGTTGACTAACGAACTGGCTGCCGCGGCGCCGAAGGTAGCGTTTGTTGATCGGTACTGTACAGCCAGTGGGTCAATGTCATTCCGCCAGGTGGCAAAACTGCTTAAGGCCAAAGAGCCAGATCTGCGGTTATTCCTCCTTGAGAACGACATCATGTATCGCCTTGGCGGAACGATGACTCCACGGCATCAGCATATTGATGCGGGCCGTTTTGAAGTGAAAACCGGCACATCCGTAACCTCAAATCATGCATTCAGCCAGGCACGTTTCACGGCGAAAGGCGTGCGCTGGATTGGTGGACTGTGGGCAGAACACATTGCCAGGGGGCAGGTCGCGTGAGAGCTCTGCTTACCCCCGAGATCGCCCATCGTATGGGGATTGTGCTGTTCCGTCCCGGTGCGGAACTGATGCACCTCTTCATGCGTGGTCGCGTTCTGCTCGAGCCTGAACCAGAAGAAATGGCGTCATTCAGTACCGGGGCTGTTCCGGCAGCCATTCAGCCGCTGGCTGATGATCCGGTAATGCGGCAGGTCTTCGAGAATGAGAGGGTTATTCAGCGTGCCGGTGGGCTTCCTTCCCTTGAGCAATGGTTGAGTAATCGGTTTGAATGCCAGTGGCCACATTCAACGTGGCACGACAAGAACTTTACAACAATGCGGCACCCACCAGGAAGTATTCGCCTGTGCTGGCATTGCGATCACACTTTGTCGGGGCAGCATACCGAACAGCTTGCAGGTATAGCGGCAGGAAACCTGGTATCCTGGATTCTGGAAGTCATTCAGCGTGATTCTGGTTTTCCCGAGTCGCATATCCTGACGCTTCCGGAACTGTGCTGGTGGATGGTCAGAAACGACCTGGCTGATGTTATTCCGGAAAGTGTTGCGCACAAAGGGCTGCGCCTTCCGGATGAGAAGATCCGCTCTGTCATGAGGGAAAGCGACATTGTGCCTTCAGCGTCTGCAACCAGCCTCGTGCAGGAGAAGGCGAAGAAGATCCTCACGCTCTCTGTTGATCCGGAGTCTCCAGAATCTTTCATGCTCAGGCCAAAGCGACGCCGCTGGGTAAATGAGACGTACACTCGCTGGGTTAAAACACAACCCTGTGAGTGTTGCCGACGGCCAGCAGATGATCCGCACCATATCGTAGGGCACGGTATGGGTGGTACAGCAACAAAAGCCCATGACCTCTTCGTGATCCCTCTGTGCAGAGAGTGCCACGACGAGTTACACGCCGATGTACCGGCATTCGAGCAGAAGCATGGTACGCAGCTTGAGCTGCTACTGCGTTTTATTGATCGGGCGCTGGCGATCGGCGTAATTGCGAAAGCTTAAGTGTATGGAGAATAATCATGCGTGATATGCAGAAAGTTTTAGATTTATGGGGGGCGTGGGCCGCGAGCGATTCATGCAATGTTGATTACTCTCCGATTGCTGCGGGCTTCAAAGGGTTACTGCCGCAAACAAGTAAAACTCGGCTTCAATGCACTGATGATGATGGGTTGGTAATAGAGGGGTGTATGTCGCGCCTTAGCAGAAAGAGGCCATACGATTACCAACTGTTGGTCGTGCACTATATCTACCGGGTGTCCAAGCGCCAAATGGCAAAGCACCGAAAGAAAAGTGAAAAGCAGATCCGTATCGAAATGCAGATGGCAGAAGGTTTCATCGAGGGATGTTTATCAATGCTGGATGTAACTTTAGAAATGGATGTGCTAGTTCAGACCGAAATTTTTCAAAAAAGCTAGTGCGGTCCGCATTTTTTAAGATAACGTGTTAAGGGTGGTCGCTACGACACAGGCTTATCAAGTAAAAGCCTCGCAACTGCGGGGTTTTCTACTCTATAACCCTGTTATGTTATCCTCATTGAAACTTTGGGAGATGACAAAATGACCAGCATCGATGAACAAGAGCATGATATTAATAATCCACATGTCTCTATGGAGGATTTCTATGTATCACTTAGGAAGTTTGATGTTGCTGTATGTGAAGCTTGTGCCGTAAGCCAAGGTATTGGCGTTCAAATTGCTGAAGCATATATTGCTTACACAACTCAGATCTTTGCAAGAATGTGTATACATGCTCAGATATTGATTTCAAATGTACCAGAAAGTCGTTGGGCAAAAAAAGATTATCCATTTTGGGACCTATCCTTGGTTGCTTCTCATGCTCGAGCATTATTGGAAGCCGAGCTTCTTTTTTACTATTTATCGAAAGAAAATAGCACGCAAGAAGAGTGGTCGGCAAAACTAAATATAATGCATATGAATGATTGTGCGAAAAGAATAGAGTTTTTTAATACCATAAAGGATGAAAAGCAAGTTGAAGGGTTTGAGGCTCAAAAGGCAGAGATTGCAACTCGTCTAGAGTCTAATGAGTTTTTTAATTCGCTCGATTCAGGAACCAGAAAAAGATGTCTATCTGGTAAGGCACTAATGATTCCAAATAGAGATGAGTTATTAATCGAGTTAAAGCAAGATCCAAAAGAATTCAGGGTTATTTTTGATTTGCTATCACATTATACTCACATATTGCCGATCTCATATTATCGGATGGAAGCTAATGGTAGAGGGACCGGAAGTTTCAATGAAACAGATCTCTCATATATCACTTTAAGCTTAAACCTTTGCCACGATGTAATCGTGAAAGCTACTGACAAAATGGTTGTTTTTTTTCCTGAAACACTGAGATTGCGTAAGGGATTACGGGTAATGACTCCAACTTATTG
>NZ_SZWV01000086.1:0-2837 GCF_005280945.1 Citrobacter sp. wls718 | reverse complement strand
GGAAATATAGGGGCCAATCCACAACAAAAATCGAAGGTATTTACGTTTTCGCTGTTGACCGCCTGTTTGATATCGATAAACGGTGCGGTATGGGCTGCCAATGTTCCTGCAGGAACAACATTGGCCGAAAAACAGGAACTGGTGAGAAATAACGGGAGTGAACCTGCATCGTTGGATCCGCATAAAGTTGAAAGCAACGTTGAATTTACTTTAATCAGCGATATGTTCGACGGTCTGGTTGCCGTCAGTCAGGATGGGGCTATCGAGCCTCGACTGGCGGCATCCTGGGAGAATAAAGATAACACCATCTGGACCTTTCATTTACGACCGGGTATTACCTGGTCTGATGGCTCTGCCATTACCGCACAGGATGTTGTCTGGAGCTGGCAGCGTCTGGTTTCACCGCAAACAGCTTCACCGTATGCCTCTTACCCTGGCAACATGCATATTGCCAACGCTGTCGATATCGCACAGGGGAAAAAAGATCCCGCCACGCTGGGTGTAAAAGCACTGAATGATACCACGCTGGAAATTATCCTGACGCAACCGACAGCGGCGTTTCTGGCTATGCTGGCGCACCCGTCACTGGTACCGCTGGATAAGGTACTGATTGGCCGTTATGGCGACAAGTGGACCCGACCAGAGCATTTTGTCAGCAGTGGACCGTACGAACTGTCGCAGTGGGTGGTGAATGAGCGAATTGTCGCGGTGCGCAATACGCACTACTGGGATAACGCGCACACGGTCATTGATAAAGTCACTTATCTGCCTATTAGCTCAGAAGCGGCAGATGTTAACCGCTACAAGGCCGGTGAAATCGATATTGTTTTGAGCGTGCCGGTGAATCAGTTTGCCCAGTTGAAAAAAACAATGGGTAATGAGCTTCACGTCTCACCGTTGTTATCAACCTATTACTACCAGTTTAATACGACCCGGGCGCCGTTTAACGACTCGCGCGTGCGTCGGGCGCTGAATATGGCGCTGGATAAAGACATCATTGCCCAAAAGGTGATGGGGCAGGGGCAGCGGGAAGCCTGGGTTATCAGCCAGCCTGAAATTGGCGGGGTGACGTTATCCGCGCCAGAATACGCGTCGTGGCCGCGGGATAAACGTATTGCGGAAGCGAAAAAACTACTGGCAGAAGCCGGTTTTGGCCCTGAACATCCGCTTTCATTAAATTTGCTCTACAACACGTTCGAAACGCATCAGCGGATTGCGATTGCGGCATCGTCGATGTGGAAGAAAAATTTGGGTGTCGAGGTGACGCTGCAAAACCAGGAGTGGAAAACGATGCTGGACACCATGCACACCGGTAATTTTGACGTGGTGCGCTATGCGTGGATCGCTGATTACGATGATGCTTCAAGCTTCCTGAATATTTTCCGTACCGGCGATAGTGAGAACACGACCCAGTACAGCAACCCTGCCTATGATGAGGCGATGAGTCATGCGGCGAAAGCAGGTTCAGTGGAAGAACGTGGCAAGTATTATCAGCAGGCGGAAGCGCTTTTGGCTGAGGATGTGCCAGCCATTCCGATTTATCACTATGTTCGCGCACATCTGGTGAAGCCGTGGGTAGGGGGATTTGCGCCGGATAACCGGGGCTATTACTACACCAAAGATATGTTCATCAAAAAACACTAAGTGGCAGAAGAGCATATTTGTGCTGAATAAACGTTCAATCTGTTGTTATTTCAGTCGATTAACAATATTTTGACTGTTTTTCAGGCAAACGAACACATTGGTGCTTTACAGGTCCGTTCGGGATGTTTATAGTGCGCCTCATTGGAAGCGTGGCCGAGCGGTTGAAGGCACCGGTCTTGAAAACCGGCGACCCGAAAGGGTTCTAGAGTTCGAATCTCTACGCTTCCGCCAAATTAAACAAGGGGTTACCGAAAGGTAGCCCCTTGTTGCTTTTGGCTCTTAGAATACAGTTAGAATATCCACTTAGAATACTTCGCGAAAAATCGGCAAATTTTTTTCACGAATTCCCCGCCAAAAGTGGGGCGTCCAACGTCGGCGTCACCTTCACTTTTCGATCGTACACCAGCACCTGGCTCTCAGTTTTGTGTCCGGAGAACAGCTGCTTGTCACGGCTCGATCCCTTATAGTCAGAAATCGACTTCGCTTTAATATCGTGGAAGGTGCATCCGAACGGCACACCTGCTTTTTGCTCAGCGGATTTCTTGGCTTTATCCCACCACTTGTTAATCGTCCTGCCCGTTACCTTTTCACCGTTAGAGTTAGTCATAACGTATTTTCCATTCTCGCCCAGGGGGTTTCTCGCGAGCTGGAATGCTGACCGGAGGCGAGGAGACCATTCCTTGATCTGTTTGGTCCCGGTTTTGTTCTGCTCGATAAAAATTCCTGCGTCCATAACATCGCTCCAGACCATTTCCAGAACGTCACCCTGACGAGCTGCGCAAAGGTATGAAACCTCCATCGCTACGCGCAGCGCCGGGATTGCCTCTTCGTAGATAACGGTAACGTCGGGGCTGTACCTGTTGCCGCTCCTGATGGTTCAGTGATCACAAAAATCTGGCAGTAGGGGAACTGGATAGCAATAGATTACAGACCGAAGCAGTACTTGCTAAACGGTGTCTGGTATAACGCAGGAGTAGCATAATGAAAAATTTTAAAAATTTCCGGTTGAGCACAGAATTAACTCCTGTTCAGCAGGAGATGAAGGACACTTACAATATCCAGTTTTGTGAAGATGATGAAGGCGTAGACTGGTATCACCGACGAGGAATGTTTGCCCCTGAAACACTGAAAGTTGTGTATGACAGTCAAGGTTACATTTGCATGGCTGATTGGACTGACCCCACCCCGGTAGA
>NZ_SZWV01000087.1:0-4704 GCF_005280945.1 Citrobacter sp. wls718 | reverse complement strand
GGAGATGGAGGGTCAAGATCACATCCTATGGTGAGGGGAGTAAGAGGAGTACCTGTCGAAGTTCTGAATGTTATGACAACCGATTTTTTACTGACCTTGAGAACTCCTGAAGGCGGACTTCGATACAAAGCTATAGCAGTAAAACATAACGAGAGCATACCTGAACGCGAAGCCCAAAAACTTGAAATAGAGAGGATGTTTTGGCAGTTGATTGATGTTGAGTTTCAAATTTATGTTGGCTCGGAACTCAATAACGTCGTCGGTAAAAACATTTGCTGGGCTACTTCTGTATTAAGAGATGGTTCTGAATTTTATGATAAATATCCTCTTGATAAAATCCTATGGAAGCTTAAACCAGATGTTTATCCCATAGTAGGACTACGTGCAATGATTTCATCAATCTTTGGGGTAGATGCACAAGAAGCGATGATGTTATTGCAGGCAATGATTGGATTAAAAATGATAAATGTTGATTTATCATATCCAATACTCGAAACCGGTCTGATAAAGATAATTTCCAATGACCACTATATAGGACTGAACTCAAATGGATATTATTAGGAATTCAGTCTGGCTCTCTCAAGGCACTGATTTGCTTGCAGAGGGACTTTACCGTGTTTTGGATTTTGACAGAAAGGTCGATTTGTTAATTTTGTTTAAAATAAAATCAGAAAAAACGGGTAAGCCAATCCCTTTCTCATTTTCAATGTTTAAATATTATATTGAATCAAATAGCATAACTTGTAAAGATTATATATATCCTTCATATATGTTAGTAGATGAGAAAGAATTAACAGATAAAGACAGAGGAAGGCGAGATGAAAATTACAATATCATTAAAGATCTTGTAGATGACAGAATGTTTCTGTTCGACTATGCATTACATAAAAAGTCGCACCTTTTAATGGATTACTCAAGAAATAAAAAAATATCACAATATACTATCAGAACGCTTCTGGCGTTGTATTGGCGACATGGGCAGGATATTTATGCATTGCTACCCGCATTCTCGAACTGTGGCGCCGCTGGGAAAAGTAGAATCAAACATGAAATTAAACTTGGGAATTCCAAAAAAAACAGAGCATTACCTAATGAACGATCACGTGTTTTCATTCTTAATGAAAGAGATATAAATAATATTAGAAAATCTCTCATTACGTATCATTATAAAGTTAACGGAGATACGATAAAGAAAACATTAGAGAGACATATTGATTTGTATTTTAGGGATGAAATTAAAACAGCAAACCTAGAAAATAGAGCTCCATATGTTCCTTCTTTAAAACAATTTTCATACTGGAATAAAAAACTCTTCACTAAAGATTTCTCGATAAATAAGAAGAACACGAAAAAAGAAATAGACCTCAAAATGCGGGCGCTTTTAGGTAGTGTGGCTAATACAACTGTTTTGCCGGGTGATGTTTTCGAAATAGACTCAACTGTCGCTGATGTACATCTTATTTCGAGTTTAAACAGACGAAAAGTCATTGGGCGTCCTACTATTTATACAGTGGTGGATCGTGCAACAAGAATGATTGTTGGCCTTCATGTTTCTTTATACCATGCTTCATGGCGAGCCGCCCGACAAGCGTTAGCAAATTGCTTTATGCCAAAAAAAGAATATTGTAGATTATTTGGAATCTCTATTACTGATGATGATTGGCCTTGTTCTCACATTCCATTAACATTGATGTGTGACAACGGGGAGATGATTGGTCTTAAACCTCAGGAAGAGATGACCCCCCTGACAAAACTTGAGTTTGCGCCAGTCGGTAGAGGCGACAGAAAAAGCATTGTTGAACGCTGTTTCGGCATTCTGAATGATGAGGTTATTCATAGGCTTATTGGAACAACACGAAGGGGAAAGATTGTTAAAGGAGAGCCAACACCGCAATCCAGGGCTTGTTTAACGATTCAGGAGGTCACGTCTTTACTGATTCGGGAGATACTTGCACATAATCAGAGAACGTATGAGGAACTGGCTTATATCAATCCCTTACTGATTGAAAATGATCTCGTAATATCACCAAAAAATAGTTGGATGATAAGCTTAAAGCACGGGAGATTCAGCGCAAGAGCCGTTGGGGCCGACGAAGTGATCGCACGATTGTTAATCCCTGTGAACGCTAACATTACCGCCGGTGGGATTCAGTACAATAATCTTTTTTATGAATGTGATCCTGAAATTGCATCAGGTGTCAGAGTATTTGGAAGAACCACTTGTGAAGCAAGAATAGATGACAATTGCGTAGATTATATATATGTAAGATTTGACAAAAATAGCATTTTCAAAAAACATTACCTACTTAAGAAAAGAGATGTATTTAAAGGGAAAGCTCATCTTGATACAGATGTAATGGCTGATTGGGTAGATACTCAAAAAGAAATTAATTTATTTACTCTGGATTCGCTCAGCAATATCAATAATAAAGATGAATTTAACAGGAAAGGTAACGAAAGATTAAATGAAATATACGAATCTCGCCGGGTACATGGTAAAGATATTAAAAAGAACAGGAAAAATGAACTTGATTCATTAGGGCGAACTCATGTTGCTAATGGAAGATCTGAACCCCTACTTCCTTCATCCAGTAATGTTCTGCTTTTGCCTGGCCGGGAGGAGAAACAAAGATGGTTAAAAGGTAAGAAGAAGACTGAGGACGCAGAATAATGAACCTTATACGGCGCGTTTCAGCGATATATAAAGAACAGGAGTTACCTGAGTATCGTGGCAATCCCTTAATTGAAGCACTTCCTGAAGCGCTTACGGAAGATGAAGTACTTCTGGAAATGAGTTATTTCCCCGAAATTGACGAAAAAATCCGCTGGACTGCCCCGGCGAATGTTAGAGAGCAGTATGTCGAACGTATAAAGAAATTCCGTTGCCCTCAAACCAATCTTATCCAGGCTTATAAGATGATCTTACGGGCACTTAGGGAAAGCTATGCAGCTCGTAATCCTTTAAAAAGCGGAACAATTCAATATCTTCATTACTATGGAAATGAGCGTCCTGATATTGAGCCAGAAAGTGGATATTTTAAATCCCAGGCTGAAACTATTACGATAGTTGGAATGAGTGGTTCTGGAAAAACTACCATGATTGAGCAAGTCATGGATCATTTCCCTCAGATTATAGAACACAGCAGCTATAAAGGAGTTTTTCCCGGCTTCAGTAAGCAAATTGTATGGGTAAAGATTAATTGTCCATACAATTCAAGTGTGAGAGACCTTTGTGAAGAGATTTTACAAAAATTAGATGATGCAATTGGTATTGAACGAACTACACCTGAGATTAGAAATGGTGCTCTGGCTCGCCAGATTGCACAAAGAATTAAATCATCATTTTTGGGTATCCTTGTTATTGATGAAATGCAGAGGCTTAAATTTTCAAGAACCGGGGGTGAGAGTAAGTTGATTGATTTTTTACATGAAATTGTAGATTCCATGGGGGTATCTATGGTTTTTTGTGGAAATCATCCTTTTGACGAGACGCTGACAAAGAAAATGAGAATTGCCAGGCGGGCAGAGTCTGGTGGTTACATGAAAATTAAGAATGTTAGATACGATTCACAAGACTGGCAATCGTTTATTCATTATTTATGGCCATTACAATGGACAAATGTTGAAACTCCATTAAATGATGAGTTAAACGAAAAATTATTCATTTTATCTAAAGGCAATATTGGATTGGCTCAGATGATTTATCGGGGGGCACAATTAAAGGTTATCGGTAGCGGCAATGAAATCATCACTGGCGCAGTCTTGTCGGCCTCTGTACCGGTACTCGTGAGTCATACGGAGGAATATAAGGATACTCCACTCCCGGGGGCCGCGACTGAAGATGAGGAAGCTAAATGGCTCTCTGCATCTAATGAGGGTGATGCTTCGGCTAAAATCATGGCAGAGAAGTCCCTAAAGTCTTTGATCCCTGGGGATATAGACAGGCCACAGCACAAGGAATTCGTAGGAAAAATAGACGAGGTTTTGCGCAATTTCGACGAGAAAATACTGTCTCTTGACCACGATCTTGTTATCAACAGAACAGCTGAAAAGAAAAATACCTACGATGCTCTTCAGCGTTGCGGGCTTATAAATATAGATCCACTTAATAAATTGTAATGAGGTAACAGTTCGTAACGGTCAAAGAGAGGTGTGGGAAATGAGAATGTTGCCTGTTTTGCCTGATGAATCCTTGTTCAGCCGGTTTTGTCGGACAACTACCGTGTACGGTATGTCCCCATCTTCTCTGTTAACGATCATTTTCAACAAACCTGATATGAACGTCCATCCAATTCTCAATTCAGGATTAAAGGCTATTTCTCTTCATACATCCGAAAGTGCAGATCAGCTCTGGCATGAACAGACTTTACTCCCTCTTTTTGCCTGGGCACTACCAATCAGTCGTAATGAAATTATGGATTTCAACACGACCCCTGCCAGGCTTAATCGATTGTGCCGCCTTAGTAATTTTTCACTAGGGCAGCGCACACTATTGAAGTTTTGCCCGGTTTGCGCTCGTGAAGATACTTTTCATTATGGTGTTACTTATTGGCATCTGGCGCATCAGCTTCATGGGGTTACAACCTGCCATCGGCATCCGGTAGCGCTTGAAAGCATCCATGTCCCTTCTTCACCGCACATACGTATTGGACTGATGCCTCCTGTTTCGTATACAGAACAACTTAGGGAAGGTGCGAATAAGCA
>NZ_SZWV01000088.1:10564-20531 GCF_005280945.1 Citrobacter sp. wls718 | reverse complement strand
GCTTATTCGCACCTTCCCTAACCAAAGAAGAAAAAGCCATTGAAGCCGCACCAGCTTCAGACAGTCATTAATTCATAAAACATAATAACAATAAACAATATTCGCCAAGGCTATAACAATAAAAACATTATTTTATTTTGCTTAGGATAGAAGCATGAAAATCAATAGCCATTGTTGCAGGGTATTTATTGCCCTGCCCTTTTTCTGTGTCTCCTCTCTGGGTGCAGAAGAAGTGCGACCGGCAGAACACGACGACACAAAAACGCCCGCAATATCCTCTCCCTCATTTCGTTTTTATGGCGAACTGGGAATGGGGGGATATATGGATTTAGAGGGACAGGATAAACATAAATACAGTGACGGAACCTATATCGAAGGGGGCCTGGAAATTAAACACGGCTCGTGGTTTGGTCTGATCTATGGCGAAGGCTGGACCGTACAGGCGGATCACCAGGGAAACGCCTGGGTGCCCGATCATAGCTGGGGCGGGTTTGAAGGTGGAATTAACCGATTTTACGGCGGTTACCGCACCGATGACGGCACGGAGCTAATGCTCAGCCTGCGCCAGGACTCATCGCTCGATGACCTGCAATGGTGGGGAGACTTCACGCCGGATCTGGGCTACGTCATCCCCAACACGCGCGACATCATGACCGCCATTAAGGTGCAAAACCTGACCGGCCCGCTGCGTTATAGCGTGACCGCCACGCCTGCCGGACATCATGATGAAAGCAAGGCCTGGCTGCACTTCGGCAAATACGATCGCTACGACGATAAGTATACCTATCCGGCCATGATGAATGGCTACATCCAGTACGACCTGACCGAAGGCGTAACCTGGATGAACGGTCTTGAGATCACCGACGGCACCGGACAACTGTTCCTGACCGGCCTTCTCTCGCCTAACTTTGCTGCGCGCGCCTGGCATCACACCGGACGCGCCGACGGCCTGGATGAATGGGGTACAGAGACCGGCTATATGGTCAGTGCCATGTATGAAGCGCTCAAAGGCGTCTACCTCTCCACCGCCTACAGCTATGCCAAACATCGGCCAGACAACGCCGAGGATGAAACCACCTCTTTTATGCAGTTCGGTATCTGGTATGAATACGGCAGCGGTCGTTTCGCCACCGCCTTCGACAGCCGGTTCTATATGCAAAATGCATCTGGCGACCCGAGCGACCAGATCTTCCTGATGCAATATTTCTATTGGTAACAAGGACCGGAATACCATGAACATGACACCTATTCTTACGCCGCTGGCGTGTGGGCTGCTGATGAGTTTTTCCGCACTGGCAGCTAACGTAGACAGCGTTAAAAACGTCATCAATCGCACCGGCGCGCCAGGTTATATGCACGACTACGATTATGACGACCATCAGCGCTTTAATCCCTTTTTCGACCTCGGCGCATGGCACGGACACCTGTTGCCGGATGGCCCTGCAACAATGGGCGGCTTCCCTGGCGTGGCGCTGCTTACGGAAGAGTACATCAACTTTATGGCCACAAATTTTGACCGGCTGACGGTGTACCAGAACGGCAAGAAGGTCGATTTCACTCTCGAGGCTTACAGCCTGCCCGGCGCACTGGTACAGAAACTGTCATCCACTGCGGTGCAGATCGAGATGACGCTGCGCTTTGCCAGTTCACATACCTCACTACTGGAAACCAAAATCACCAGCAATACGCCGCTGGATCTGGTGTGGGACGGAGAGTTACTGGAAATGCTGGAAGCGAAAGAGGGAAAACCCCTCTCCGATAAAACCATTGATGGCGAGTATCCGGACTACCAGCGAAAAATCATCGCTACGCGCGACG
Source organism: Citrobacter sp. wls718 (assembly GCF_005280945.1). Taxonomy (NCBI): domain Bacteria; kingdom Pseudomonadati; phylum Pseudomonadota; class Gammaproteobacteria; order Enterobacterales; family Enterobacteriaceae; genus Citrobacter; species Citrobacter sp. wls718. The sequence continues at coordinate 18,713 of NZ_SZWV01000088.1, read as the reverse complement.
GCCTGAAGGTCACCTTCGGTAAAGTGCGATCAACCTGGGATCTGCTGACCTCCGGCGAGTCGGAGTATCAGGTACACAAATCACTTGCCATGAACACCACTGTTGATGGCCACCGATTTACCAGTAAAGCGCATATCAATGGCTCTACCACACTTTACACCACCTATTCACATCTGTTGACCGCGCAGGAGGTCAGCAAAGAACAAGCGCAGATCCGCGATATTCTGGCGCGCCCGTCTTCTTACATGCTCGCCTCACAGCAGCGCTGGGAATCCTATCTCAAAAAAGGTTTAAACAACCCGGATGCCACCCCAGAACAAACCCGCGTGGCGGTGAAGGCTATCGAAACGCTGAACGGTAACTGGCGCTCACCGGGCGGCGCAGTTAACTACAATACCGTGACGCCGTCGGTAACGGGCCGCTGGTTCTCTGGCAACCAGACCTGGCCGTGGGACACCTGGAAGCAGGCGTTTGCAATGGCGCACTTTAACCCGGATATCGCGAAAGAAAATATTCGCGCTGTTTTCTCGTGGCAGGTTAAACCCGGCGATCCGGTGCGCCCACAGGACGCGGGATTTATTCCCGATCTGATTGCCTGGAACCTCAGCCCGGAACGCGGTGGTGATGGCGGTAACTGGAACGAGCGCAACACCAAGCCCAGCCTGGCGGCATGGTCGGTGATGGAAGTCTACAACGTCACCAAAGACAAATCCTGGCTCGAAGAAATGTACCCGAAACTGGTGGCATACCACGACTGGTGGCTGCGTAACCGCGATCATAACGGCAACGGCGTTCCAGAGTACGGCGCCACTCGCGATAAAGCGCACAACACCGCCAGCGGCGAGATGCTGTTCACGGTGAAAAAGGGTGACAAAGAAGAAACCCTGTCAGGGCTGCAAAACTATGCCGCTGTTACCCGCAACGGCCAGTATGACAGTCTGGAGATCCCGGCGCAGGTCGCCGCCTCGTGGGAATCCGGACGTGACGACGCCGCGGTGTTTGGTTTCATCGACAAAGAACAACTGGATAAGTACGTCGCTAACGGTGGCAAACGCAGCGACTGGGTGGTGAAATTCGCTGAAAATCGCAGCCACGACGGAAAATTACTGGGCTATTCGCTACTCCAGGAGTCGGTCGATCAGGCCAGCTACATGGTCAGCGATAACCATTACCTGGCGGAAATGGCGACCCTGCTCGGGAAAACGCAGGAGGCGAAACGCTATCAGGCGCTGGCGACGAAACTGACGGATTACATCAATACCTGTATGTTCGATGCGAATACGCAGTATTTCTATGACGTTCGCATTGAAGATAAGCCGCTGGCAAACGGCTGTGCCGGAAAACCGATTGTCGAACGTGGGAAAGGGCCGGAAGGCTGGTCACCGCTGTTTAACGGCGCGGCCACGCAGTCTCATGCTGACGCGGTGGTGAAGGTGATGCTCGACCCGAAAGAGTTCAACACCTTTGTGCCGCTGGGCACCGCGGCGCTCACCAACCCGGCTTTCGGCCCGGATATTTACTGGCGTGGGCGCGTGTGGGTGGATCAGTTCTGGTTTGGCTTAAAAGGCATGGCGCGCTACGGCTACCGCGATGAAGCGCTGAAAATGGCGGATACGTTCTTCAACCATGCCAAAGGACTCACTGCGGACGGCCCAATTCAGGAAAACTATAACCCGCTGACCGGCGCGCAACAGGGTGCCCCCAACTTCTCCTGGAGCGCGGCGCATCTGTACATGTTGTATAATGATTTTCTTAAAAAACAGTAAGCTGTGACCTATTGCCGGATAAAGTGCTTGCACCGACATCCGGCAAATTCTTTCTCTGGCCCCACTCCTTTTTTGAATCCCATCACAATCACGGCATTCCCCTTTTCCCTTTTGCGCCGCGACGGCTAAATTAGTAACTCATCCGACCACATAACAATAATTTTACATACTGGACACCATTATGAGCTATCCGTCGCTGTTCGCCCCGCTCGATCTGGGATTCACCACGCTTAAAAACCGCGTGTTGATGGGTTCAATGCATACCGGTCTGGAAGAGTATCCCGATGGCGCAGAACGGCTGGCCGCGTTCTACGCCGAGCGCGCCCGTCACGGCGTCGCTCTGATTGTGAGCGGCGGTATTGCCCCTGCGCTTTCCGGCGTGGGTATGGAAGGCGGCGCGATGTTAAACGATGCCAGCCAGTTACCACATCACCGCGTAATTACCGACGCGGTGCATGACGAAGGCGGCAAAATCGCGCTGCAAATTCTGCATACCGGACGTTATAGCTATCAGCCGCACCTCGTCGCGCCCTCCGCTATTCAGGCGCCGATCAACCGCTTTACCCCGCATGAGCTGACCCACGATGAAGTCCTGCAACTGATTGAGGATTTTGCCCATTGCGCACAGCTGGCGCGGGAAGCAGGCTACGACGGCGTAGAGGTCATGGGCTCGGAAGGCTATCTGATCAACGAATTTCTCACCCTGCGCACCAACCAGCGGACTGACCAATGGGGCGGCGATTACGCCAACCGCATGCGTTTTGCCGTCGAGGTGGTACGGGCCGTTCGTCAACGTGCCGGTAACGACTTTATTATTATCTTTCGTCTGTCGATGCTCGACCTGGTGGAAAATGGCGGCACGTTTGACGAAACTGTCCAACTGGCGAAAGCCATTGAGGCGGCAGGTGCTACGATCATCAACACCGGGATCGGCTGGCACGAAGCACGGATCCCGACCATCGCCACGCCGGTGCCGCGCGGGGCGTTTAGCTGGGTGACGCGCAAGCTGAAAGGTCACGTAACGGTTCCACTGGTCACCACTAACCGCATTAATGATCCGGGCGTTGCCGACGATATTCTGGCCCGTGGCGATGCTGATATGGTGTCGATGGCTCGCCCGTTCCTCGCCGATGCCGAGCTGCTGTCAAAAGCGCAAAGCGGGCGAGCGGATGAGATCAACACCTGCATAGGCTGTAATCAGGCCTGTCTGGATCAGATCTTCGTCGGCAAAGTGACGTCCTGCCTGGTGAACCCCCGCGCCTGTCATGAAACCAAAATGCCGATCGTAGCGGCGACACATCTAAAGAATCTGGCGGTAGTCGGTGCCGGTCCTGCGGGGCTCGCCTTTGCCATCAACGCCGCTTCACGCGGTCATCAGGTCACGTTGTTTGATGCCAACGCGGAGATCGGCGGACAGTTTAATATCGCCAAACAGATCCCCGGCAAAGAAGAATTTTACGAAACATTGCGCTATTACCGCCGGATGATCGACGTCACCGGCGTGACGCTGAAGCTGAATCATTTTGTCACCGCAGACGATCTGCTCTCGTTTGATGAAGTGATCCTCGCCAGCGGGATCGAACCACGCACGCCGCCGATCGACGGCATCGATCATCCTAAGGTACTGACCTATCTTGATGTCTTACGAGATAAAACGCCGGTAGGTCAACGCGTGGCGATTATCGGCAGCGGCGGGATCGGCTTTGATACCGCCATGTATCTGAGCCAGCCCGGCGAGCCCACCAGCCAAAACATTGCAGAATTCTGCGTGGAATGGGGAATCGATACCAGCCTCCAGCAAGCAGGTGGTTTACGCCCGGAAGGGCCACAGTTATCCCGTAGCCCGCGCCAGATAGTCATGTTGCAGCGTAAAGCCAGTAAACCGGGACAAGGGTTAGGTAAAACCACGGGCTGGATCCATCGCGCCACCCTGCTGTCTCGTGGAGTGAAAATGATCCCGGCGGTGAGCTATCAGAAGATCGATGATGATGGACTGCACGTGTTGATCAACGGCGAGCCTCAGCTCCTGAACGTGGATCATGTGGTAATTTGTGCAGGTCAGGAACCTCGTCGTGGACTGGTCGATCCGCTGCATGCGGCCGGTAAAACAGTACATCTGATCGGCGGGTGTGATGTGGCGTTAGAACTGGATGCCCGACGCGCCATCGCGCAAGGCACCCGACTGGCGCTGGAAATTTAACGTTATGTCTTTCGTTGGCCGGATAAGGTAATTACACACATCATTGCCTGATGGCGCTACGCTTATCAGGCCTACGAGGCAGTTCGTTGTAGGCCTGATAAGGTGTTAACCGCCATCCGGCATCAGCGATTAGCGGCGACGCCCTAATTTCACCGCTTTCAGCACCACAAATTTGTTGTTGGTGGCGATGGTTTCGCAGTTACCGAAAATCTTCTTCAGCTTGTGGAAGTAGTCGAGATGACGGTTCGCCACGATATACAGCTCGCCGTTAATCTTCAGGCAACGGCGGGCGTGGTGGAACATCTCCCACGCGATGTTATCGGTCAGCGCGTGCTTCTGATGGAACGGCGGATTACACAGCACAGCGTTATAGCGGAACGGTTCCACGCCAGACAGTGCGTTGTTGATCATAAACTCGCAGCGATCCAGCGCGTCTGGCATGTTGGTTTCCACGTTCAGGCGGCTGGACGCCACCGCCATCGGCGATTCATCCACAAACACCACGCTCGCTTGCGGGTTCTTCTCCAGCAACGTCAGACCCACTACGCCATTACCGCAACCGAGATCGACAATCTCACCTTCCAGATTGTCCGGCAGATGTTCGATAAAGAAACGTGCGCCAATATCCAGCCCGGTACGGGAGAAGACGTTAGCGTGATTGTGGATCGTCCAGTCGGTGCCTTCCAGCTTCCAGCTCAGCGTTTGTGAGGCGTCAGCCAGTTCAGGATTGCTGAACGTACAGTTGATCAGACGGGCTTTTTTCCATGCCAGCGTGGTGGTGGTTGGGCCCAGTACCTTTTCAAACAGCTCAAGCGTCGAGGTATGCACATCGCGCGCCTTCGCCCCGGCGATAATGCGCGTTTGCGGCGTGACGACCAGGCGTAACGCACGCAATTGCTGTTCCAGCAGCGCCATGGTTTTTGGCAGCTTAATCAGTACCACGCCCGGCGCCTGTGGGTAATCGACCGTGCTGTCGAGGAACTGGACGCTGGATTCGGCAATGTCGTTATGACGCAGGTTTTCACGCGTTGCCAGTTCGCTTAAATAAGAGTCGCCAATGCTGTACGGCGAATGTTCCGCCAGCGCACAGCCCAGCGCACCGAAGGTATCATTCAGGAGCAGCACCGGGCCGCAAATCTCGGTATCGTCCAGCTGTTGCAGCAGATATTCATCTGCAGCTTCCCACGCCAGCAGCGGGTTAACGTCATCCGTTTCCGGGAAACGTTTAAGTGACAGCGAACGGAAACCGTTGTCTATGTGGCTCATCGGCCCTCCTGAATGGTAAAATTTCGGCGTATCCCTGAAAAGGGTGCGTGAGTATACACTTTTTATACTTTATATGGGGCACAAATGAGTCAGTTGACCTATCTGCAGGGCTACCCGGAGAATTTACTTGATCAGGTTCGAACCTTGATCAGCGAGCAACGTCTGGGCGCGGTCCTGGAAAAGCGTTATCCGGGTACGCATGACTTCGCGACCGATAAGGCGCTCTGGCAATATACCCAGGATCTGAAAAGTCAGTTTCTGCGCAATGCCCCTCCGCTCAATAAAGTGATGTATGACAGTAAGATCCACGTGTTGAAGAATGCGCTTGGACTGCATACTGCCGTCTCTCGCGTGCAGGGCGGCAAGCTGAAAGCAAAAGCGGAAATTCGCGTCGCCACCGTATTTCGCAACGCCCCGGAACCTTTTTTACGCATGATCGTGGTTCATGAACTGGCGCATCTGAAAGAAAAAGAACACGACAAAGCGTTTTACCAGCTGTGCTGCCATATGGAACCTCAGTATCACCAACTGGAGTTCGACACCCGCCTGTGGTTAACGCAACAATCGCTAAAGCAAACTGCGCAGTAGCGCACTGGCTTTGTCAGCAAGGCATGCTAAATTGGCGCAAGGATCCCTTTTCGCAGCCTGAAGGCCTTTATGATACGTTTCGCAGTGATTGGCACAAACTGGATCACCCGCCAGTTTGTGGATGCCGCCCATGAAACCGGCAAATATAAGTTAACCGCAGTCTATTCCCGCAGCCTTGAACAGGCGCAAAGCTTCGCTAACGATTATCTCGTCGAGCATTTGTTTACTTCGCTGGATGCAATGGCGCAGAGTGACGCTATTGATGCAGTGTATATCGCCAGCCCAAACTCTCTGCACTTCCCGCAGACCGAGCTGTTCTTACGCCATAAAAAGCACGTCATTTGTGAGAAACCGCTGGCATCAAACCTGGCAGAAGTCGATGCCGCTATCGCCTGCGCTCGGGAAAATCAGGTGGTGCTGTTTGAGGCGTTTAAAACCGCCTGCCTGCCCAATTTCCTGCTGCTGCAGCAATCTCTGCCCAAGGTAGGAAATGTCAGAAAGGCGTTTATCAATTACTGCCAGTACTCTTCACGCTACCAGCGTTATCTGAACGGTGAAAACCCGAATACCTTTAATCCAGCGTTCTCAAATGGCTCGATTATGGATATCGGCTTTTACTGCCTGGCTTCGGCGGTTGCGCTGTGGGGCGAACCGCAGAGCGTACAGGCCAGCGCCAGCCTGCTGGCAAGCGGTGTTGATGCCCACGGCGTTGTGGTGCTGAACTACGGTGATTTCAGCGTCACGTTACAGCATTCCAAAGTGAGCGACTCGGTGCTGGCCAGCGAGATTCAGGGCGAATCAGGGTCACTGGTTATTGAGAAAATCTCCGAATGCCAGAAAGTCTGTTTTGTTCCGCGTGGTGGAAAAACGCAGGATCTGACGGTGCCTCAGCACATCAATACTATGCTGTATGAGGCAGAGCGCTTTGCTCATCTGGTTGAATCCGGCGAAGTGGATCACCCGGCACTGGCTGTCAGTCGCATTACCGCTAAGCTGCAAACGGAAATTCGCCGCCAGACCGGCGTCGTTTTCCCAGCAGATAGCGCGAATACGTCGCTGATTGCGTAAAACTGTGTAAAACAAATGTTGCAGGCCATTGACTGAAAGCGTGGCCTGTAATACTTTGTTACCCGCAAAGGGGAGTAACTTCGTTGTCGGTTGATCGTCATTACGATGTGTGAAAAACCACATCCGGTCGCCGGGCGATAACAAAGGAATACGTCAACGTATTCCTTTGTTGTTGTAAGTGAGACCTTGCCGAATGGCAAGGTCTATGCATGAAAAGCAGCGGCTAACGTCATTCGGCGTTGGCCGTTTTTTTATGCATGGGGAAATATAATGAATACTGTCGGCACACCGTTGTTATGGGGTGGCTTCGCTGTTGTAGTGGTGATTATGCTGGCCATCGACCTGCTGTTGCAGGGTCGTCGCGGCGCGCATACGATGTCAATGAAGCAGGCGGCTGCCTGGTCAATCGTCTGGGTCACGTTGTCGTTACTGTTTAACGCCGTATTCTGGTGGTATCTGGCAGAAACCCAGGGGCGTGCGGTCGCAGACCCGCAGGCGTTGGCGTTCCTCACCGGCTATTTGATCGAGAAATCATTGGCGGTGGATAACGTCTTTGTCTGGCTGATGCTGTTTAGCTACTTCTCGGTGCCGCCAGCGTTGCAGCGTCGAGTGCTGGTGTATGGCGTGCTGGGGGCGATTGTTCTGCGTACTATCATGATCTTCGCGGGCAGCTGGCTTATCACCCAGTTCGAATGGCTGCTGTACGTGTTCGGCGCGTTCCTGCTGTTTACCGGCGTGAAGATGGCGCTGGCAAAAGAAGATGCTTCCGGGATTGGCGACAGGCCGTTAGTGCGCTGGCTGCGCGGTCATCTGCGTATGACCGACACCATCGAGAACGAGCATTTCTTCGTGCGTAAAAACGGTCTGCTGTTCGTTACGCCGCTGATGCTGGTGCTGATTCTGGTTGAGTTGAGCGATGTTATCTTTGCCGTCGACAGCATTCCGGCAATCTTTGCCGTGACCACCGACCCGTTCATCGTACTGACCTCTAACCTGTTTGCCATCCTTGGTCTGCGTGCGATGTACTTCCTGCTGGCCGGCGTGGCGGAGCGTTTCTCGATGCTGAAGTACGGCCTGTCGATCATTCTGGTGTTTATCGGCATCAAGATGCTGATTGTCGACTTCTACCATATCCCTATCGCTATCTCATTAGGCGTGGTGTTCGGGATCCTGTTTGTAACGCTGATTGTGAATGCGTGGGTCAACCACCAGCACGATAAAAAGCAGCAAACGCAGTAACACTCATCCACTAGCCTACAAA
>NZ_SZWV01000088.1:0-10534 GCF_005280945.1 Citrobacter sp. wls718 | reverse complement strand
GACGCCCACTGTGTGCGTCGGGCTTTTTGTTTAACATGTCATCACAATGTTAATTTAAAGTTATAAAATATGATCTCAGCGTAAAATCCAGGATATTTCGCTTCCCGAAGCGTGTTCTTTCCTTATACTCAGCCATGCAAACATTTGCCTCACTCTGAAAGATGCGTCTATAGAACGCACAAGGGTCAGGCGACAACACAATAAAAGGATTACGAAATGACTACGCAACGTTCGTCGGGGCTGATCTCGCGTTTGGCGCAAGGGAGCCTTGTTAAGCAAATTTTGATAGGTTTAGTACTGGGGATTGCGCTGGCACTGATCTCAAAACCGGCTGCAGAAGCCGCTGGTTTGCTGGGCACCCTGTTCGTCGGCGCATTAAAAGCCGTCGCTCCCATCCTGGTTCTGATGCTGGTAATGGCCTCTATTGCGAACCATCAGCATGGGCAAAAAACCAATATCCGTCCGATTCTGTTCCTCTACCTGCTCGGTACCTTCTCCGCGGCATTAGCGGCAGTGGTGTTCAGCTTTGCCTTCCCCTCGACGCTGCATCTTGCCAGCAGCGCTAACGATATTGTGCCACCATCGGGCATTGTCGAAGTGATGCGTGGGCTGTTGATGAGTATGGTGTCGAACCCGATTGATGCCCTGCTTAACGCGAACTATATCGGCATTCTGGTATGGGCCGTCGGCCTGGGTTTTGCCCTGCGCCACGGGAATGAAACGACCAAGAATCTGGTCAACGATATGTCCAACGCCGTCACCTTTATGGTGAAACTGGTGATTCGTTTCGCCCCTATCGGTATTTTCGGCCTGGTTTCCTCCACGCTTGCTACCACGGGTTTTGCTACATTGTGGGGCTATGCGCAGCTGTTGGCAGTGCTGGTAGGTTGTATGCTGCTGGTGGCGTTCGTGGTCAACCCGCTGCTGGTGTTCTGGAAAATTCGTCGCAACCCGTATCCGCTGGTGCTGGCTTGCCTGCGTGAAAGCGGCGTGTATGCCTTCTTTACCCGCAGCTCTGCCGCCAACATTCCGGTGAATATGGCGCTGTGTGAGAAGCTGAATCTGGACCGCGATACCTACTCGGTTTCTATCCCACTGGGTGCAACCATCAACATGGCTGGCGCGGCGATCACCATTACCGTGCTGACGCTGGCAGCGGTGAATACACTGGGGATCCCGGTTGATTTACCGACTGCGCTGCTGTTGAGCGTCGTGGCATCGCTTTGTGCCTGTGGCGCATCTGGCGTGGCGGGTGGCTCTCTGCTGCTAATCCCACTGGCGTGTAATATGTTCGGTATCCCGAATGATATCGCCATGCAGGTAGTTGCCGTCGGCTTTATTATCGGCGTGTTGCAGGACTCCTGTGAAACCGCACTGAACTCCTCAACCGACGTATTGTTTACCGCTGCAGCCTGCCAGGCTGAAGACGAACGTCTGGCAAACAACGCCCTGCGCGGCTAATCACTTTTCCCCTCCGTCATGGTGCGGAGGGGTTTTCTTTCTGTACGCTTTTTTCAATTTTGAAGGGATCTATCCCCCGTTTTTGCATGCGTCTGAAACGAATAATATTCAGGCCGTTCATCACCAGAAAACTGCCTTCAATCATCGTGCCGCCAATCGATCCCAACCAGAAATTATGCACCACCCAGCAGGCGGTCGCGCACCACATCACACAGCGGACGGTTAATCCTTTACAGCGAAACAGCGCCCAAGTGCTGGCCAGCGTGCCAATAATGGGGAGTAACTCCATCGCATGCTGTAGTTTCGCCAATCCAAGAACCAGCGTGAGAACGATAAAAACGGTCATCACCCACAGTTTGCGGGTGCGCATCGAGACCAGGGTTCGGATGGTGTTTAGCTCCGCACTCATCCCCGCGGGCCAGGCCCCCATCAAAAAGAAGTGTACCCCGATAGTGGCACTATAGACGGCAAGCTGCAGCCGGAAGCGGCGCTCATCGCGGTTGAAAAAGGTGGTAATCCCGATCAGAAAGGCGATGACACCTACGCCCTGGGCCAGCCAATACGCGGTCATGAAAAATCCTTGTGAGGAAATGCAAAAACAAACGGCGCCTCATATTATGAAACGCCGTTTTTAAAATCTACTCTATTTCGATTACCCAATAGATTTCGTGCGACAGCAAGGCGGCAAGCATGTAGGCCGGATAAGGCGTTTACGCCGCCATCCGGCAACGGTTTATGCCTGATGGCGCTACGCTTATCAGGCCTACTGATCGCGTAGGCCTGTACAATTATTACAACGTTACGCCACTTTTGAAAATAGCCAGCTCGCGGAAGTCATTACGTTCGTTACAGGTCGGTTTACCATTAGCAAACTCGACGATGGTATCGACAAACTCATTCAGCAGTTGAGGCATGGCTTTACCGTGGATCAGCTGTCCCGCATCAAAATCGATCCAGTGCTTTTTCTTCGCCGCCAGCTCGCTGTTCGTGGCAATTTTCACCGTCGGTACAAAGCCGCCGTAAGGCGTGCCTCGACCGGTACTGAATAGCACCATATGGCAGCCAGCACCCGCCAGCGCGCTGGTGGCAACGGCGTCGTTCCCCGGCGCGCTTAACAGATTCAGACCGTGCGTTTTTAGCCGTTCACCGTAACGCAATACATCGACAACCTGGCTGGAACCCGCTTTCTGCGTGCAGCCCAGTGATTTATCTTCCAGCGTGGTGATGCCCCCCCGCCTTGTTACCCGGTGACGGGTTCTCATAAATCGGCTGGTCGTGGGCAATGAAGTACTGCTTGAAGTCATTGACCATCGTCACCAGCTTGCCAAACGTCTCTTCGTCACGGCAATGGCTCATCAGCAGTTGCTCAGCGCCAAACATTTCCGGAACTTCGGTCAGCACGGTGGTGCCACCGTTGGCAATCACATAGTCGGAGAAACGTCCCAGCATCGGGTTAGCCGTGATGCCGGACAGGCCGTCAGACCCGCCGCATTCCAGACCAAACTTCAGCTCGCCCAGTTTACCTGGCTCACGCTTATCGTGGCGCATCACGTTGTACAACTGATGGAGATGTTCGATTCCCGCCTCCACTTCGTCTTCCTGATGTTGGCAGACCATGAAGTGCACGCGTTCAGGATCGAACTCGCCCAACGTTTCGCGGAAGGCATCCACCTGGTTGTTTTCACAACCAAGCCCCACCACCAGCACCGCCCCCGCGTTCGGGTGACGCACCATGTTTTGCAGCATGGTGCGGGTGTTGATGTGATCGTCACCCAGCTGCGAGCAGCCGTAGGTGTGGCTGAAAAGATGAACGCCATCGATGCCTTCAGCATCGTTGGTCTCTTTCAGGAAGCGGGTCTGCATCTGACGCGCCATGGCGTTAACGCAGCCGACGGTCGGCAGGATCCACAGTTCGTTACGCACCCCGACATCACCGTTGGCACGACGGTAGATCTGCACATCGCGATCTGCCGGTTGTACCTCAGGTTCCTGAAAGTCGGGTTGATAGCTATATTCATCCAGATCGCTCAGATTGGTGCGCGTATTGTGAGCATGGATATGTTCACCCGCCGCAATATCCGCCAGAGCATGGCCAATCGGCAGGCCATATTTAATGACGTTCTCACCCTGAGCAATATCGCTCAAGGCAAATTTGTGTCCACGTACAACGTCCTGTCGTAGCGTTACGGTATGGCTATCTACACTAACCTGCGTGCCTTGCGCCAGATCGGCCAGCGCAACCGCAACGTTATCCAGCGTATGGATCTTGATGTATTGCATATCAACCCGGACCTTAGTTCAGTTCAATGGCAAAATAATCGCGCGCATTGTTGAAGCAGATATTTCTCACCATTTCACCCAGCAGCTGGATATCTGCCGGGGCTTCACCCGCGGCAACCCAGCGGCCAATCATCTGGCACAGAATGCGGCGGAAATATTCATGGCGCGTATATGACAGGAAGCTACGGCTGTCGGTCAGCATGCCGACAAAACGGCTCAGCAGACCGAGCTGCGCCAACTGCGTCATTTGGCGTTCCATTCCGTCTTTCTGATCGTTGAACCACCAGCCGGACCCGAACTGCATTTTTCCCGGCATACCTTCGCCCTGGAAGTTGCCGATCATGGTGCCCAGCACTTCGTTGTCGCGCGGGTTCAGGCAGTACAGGATGGTTTTTGGCAGCAGGTTTTCTTCGTTCTGCTTGCTCAGCAGTTTGGAGAGTTCTTCCGCAACCGGACGATCGTTGATCGAATCGAAGCCCACATCCGGCCCCAACAGTTTGAACTGACGCAGGTTGTTATTACGCAGTGCGCCAATATGGTACTGCTGGACCCAACCACGACGGGCATATTCCGCACCAAGGAACACCAGCACGGCCGTTTTAAACTGCGCCACTTCATGCTCGCTCAGCGTTTCACCAGCCAGACGACGCGTCAGGATGTTGTCGAGTTCAGATTCATTAGATTCAGCAAACAGCACCACATCCAGCGCATGGTCAGACACTTTACAGCCGTGTGCAGCGAAGTGATCCAGGCGTTTGGTCAGCGCGGTTTGCAGATCGGTGAAGCGACGGATATCGGTGTCGGACACCTCACCCAGCTTCGTCATGTAGTCGTTAAAGGTTGCCTGCTCAATATTGAAGGCTTTATCCGGGCGCCAGCTCGGCAGCACTTTGACGGCAAAGGTGCTGTCCTTGGCGACCGAGGCGTGATGTTCCAGTGAATCAATCGGATCGTCAGTGGTACCGACCATTTTCACGTTCATCTGCTGCATGATGCCGCGCGCGGAAAATTGTTCCTGCGCCAGCAGTTCGTTGCACTGATTCCAGATTTCATCCGCCGTCGCAGGCGACAGTAGCTTACCTGTAATACCAAACGGGCGACGCAGTTCAAGATGCGTCCAGTGGTAAAGCGGGTTGCCAATAGTGTGCGGAACCGTCGCGGCCCAGGCGTCAAACTTCTCACGATCGGACGCATCGCCGGTACACAGGCGCTCAGCAACACCGTTAGTACGCATAGCGCGCCATTTGTAGTGATCGCCTTTCAGCCAGATGTCATACAGGTTGTTAAAACGGTAGTTGTCCGCGATTTGCTGCGGCGGCAGATGGCAGTGGTAATCGAAGATTGGCTGATCTTTGGCGTAATCATGATACAGACGGCGGGCAAATTCGGTATCCAGCAGAAAATCTTCAGTCATAAACGGGGTCATTATCGTCTTCCTCTCAGCGAGTGCGTCAGATTGCTTATGTTTTGATGCTGACAAAGTTATCACACCAATTTCCACAGGCTGAAGATATTTTCGTGAGTTAGATCAACAAATGGCGACAAAAAAATTACTCTCAAAGAGGTAAATCTTACGCCAGCCCGCGCCAGCACTGGCTTTGCTGAATCGAAATAATGACCACACGAAGATTCACACTTTTGTGATGGCACTCACCTTTTAAAGCTGTATGACAAGTTATCTTTTTGCCGTCGCAATACATAAGCCGACGGAATGCAAATTACCGATGGTCCACCATCGGATTGACCGGTACGGAAACCGAATTAGCACGATTCTTGAAATGGCAAAGTTCGGGGAGTACCGGTTTTTTTCGGTCACCCCTTTCGTAAAAAGAACATCCTCCGCCCTACACAGGAAGATGACCGCTCGTTCGCGGAAATAACAAAACGATGAGGTTTTACATGCGTAAAATTAAAGGGTTACGTTGGTATATGATCGCACTGGTGACGCTTGGCACCGTGCTGGGTTACCTGACGCGTAACACTGTGGCGGCAGCTGCGCCAACGCTGATGGAAGAGTTACACATCTCCACTCAACAGTATTCCTATATCATCGCAGCGTACTCTGCTGCTTACACCGTTATGCAACCCGTTGCTGGCTACGTTCTGGACGTGCTGGGAACAAAAATAGGTTACGCGATGTTCGCCGTTCTGTGGGCCGTCTTCTGTGGCGCGAGGCGCGGTCGGTGCAGCTGAAGCGGCGATGATCCCAGCGGGTCTGAAAGCCAGCTCGGAGTGGTTCCCGGCCAAAGAGCGCTCCATTGCCGTCGGTTACTTTAACGTCGGTTCCTCTATTGGCGCGATGATTGCGCCGCCGCTGGTAGTCTGGGCCATCGTGATGCACAGCTGGCAGATGGCGTTCATTATCTCTGGTGTCCTGAGCTTCATCTGGGCCATGTGCTGGCTTGTGTTTTACAAACACCCACGCGATCAGAAAAAACTGTCCGACGAAGAACGTGATTACATTCTCAACGGCCAGGAATCACAGCATAAAAACGGCACGGCGAAGAAAATGTCCGTCGCGCAGATCCTGCGTAACCGCCAGTTCTGGGGCATTGCACTGCCGCGTTTCCTGGCAGAGCCGGCCTGGGGTACCTTTAACGCCTGGATCCCGCTGTTCATGTTTAAAGTTTACGGCTTTAACCTGAAAGAAATTGCCATGTTCGCCTGGATGCCCATGCTGTTTGCTGACCTCGGCTGTATCGTTGGTGGGTATCTGCCGCCGCTGTTCCAGCGCTGGTTCGGCGTCAACCTGATTGTGTCACGTAAAATGGTCGTCACCATGGGCGCATTCCTGATGATTGGCCCGGGCATGATTGGTCTGTTTACCAGCCCGTATATTGCCATCGCGCTGCTGTGCGTCGGGGGCTTTGCTCACCAGGCCCTGTCCGGTGCGCTGATCACCCTCTCTTCTGACGTCTTTGGTCGTAATGAAGTGGCTACAGCGAACGGTCTGACCGGGATGTCTGCCTGGCTGGCAAGCACCCTGTTTGCGCTGGTCGTGGGCGCCCTGGCTGACACCATCGGCTTTAGCCCACTGTTTGCGGTACTGGCAGTATTCGACCTGCTCGGTGCGTTAGTCATCTGGACGGTGCTGCAAAACAAACCGGCCAGCGAGGTCGACTCGGGACCGCAAACCGGCGATCCCGCACCACAAAGTTGACCTGACTCAATCACCAACGAAATACGTTCAAAGCCGCCAGCGTTCTGGCGGCTTTTTTATCGTCACAAGTGGAGCCAAATTCGCAAAAGTGGTATAACAAATAGAGTCTGCCGTATCATGCCTGGAGCGCATATGGAAATCACCGAACCACGACGTTTGTATCAACAACTTGCTGCCGATCTGAAGGCGCGCATTGAGCAGGGTGTTTACCTGGTGGGTGAAAAACTTCCCGCCGAGCGCTTTATCGCCGATGAAAAGAACGTCAGCCGTACCGTGGTCCGTGAAGCCATTATCATGCTCGAGGTTGAGGGCTACGTTGAGGTGCGTAAAGGATCTGGGATCCACGTCATCTCTAACCAGCCAAAACACTACGTCGCGCCAGATGCCAATCTTGAGTTTGCCAGCTACGGTCCATTTGAACTGCTGCAGGCACGCCAGCTTATAGAGAGCAATATTGCCGAGTTTGCCGCCACCCAGGTGACCAAACAGGACATCATGAAACTGATGGAAATCCAGGAGAAGTCGCGCAACGAAAAAAGCTTCCGTGACTCCGAGTGGGATCTCCAGTTCCATGTGCAAGTGGCGCTGGCAACGCAAAATACCGCACTGGCGGCGATTGTTGAAAAAATGTGGACTCAGCGTGTTCACAACCCGTACTGGAAGAAATTGCACGATCACATCGACCTGCGAACGGTAGATAACTGGTGCGATGACCATGACCAGATCCTACGGGCATTAATCCGTAAAGATCCCCATGCTGCCAAACTGGCGATGTGGCAGCACCTTGAGAACACCAAACAGATGCTGTTTAACGAAACCAGCGATGATTTTGAGTTCAACGCCGACCGTTATCTTTTTACCGATAATCCGGTGGTTCATCTGGATACGGCCGCTAACGGGGCAAAATAAGCGTTCTCATATTCACAGGCGCGCCAGGGCGCCTGTTTCTGACGCTCGGTAAGCATTAGGTATAAAGTGTCAGCCTGTGTAAATCCTCTCGCCACCCTCCTTTGCGATAAGCAAAATCACGGTTCAGCGACCGTAATTTCTATAACGGACTACGTTGACCTTTGTTACAATTACATGCGTTTTGAATTTTTGTGTATCAGTGCTTGCTTACTTTGCAACTTAACAGGGAACAGTTCAGGCCGTGAATTTGTGTCAGACCGCGATACATGCAAAAAAAGATCAATAATATTGCGGCGTTACAAACTCCAGAAAACCGGCATGACGACAACCGATTTCTCCAGGAATACTGAATGGAACTACTGACTCAATTACTGAATGCCTTGTGGGCTCAGGATTTTGAAACTCTGGCCAATCCGTCGATGATTGGCATGCTGTATTTTGTCCTGTTTACCATTTTGTTTCTGGAAAACGGGCTGCTTCCTGCGGCCTTTTTACCTGGTGACAGCTTACTGGTGCTGGTCGGCGTGCTTATTGCTAAAGGCGCAATGGGCTTTCCACAAACGGTGCTGCTCCTCACCACCGCGGCCAGCCTCGGCTGTTGGGTCAGCTACATCCAGGGACGATGGCTGGGGAATACCCGCATCGTGCAAAACTGGCTTTCTCATCTTCCCGCGCATTATCATCAGCGCGCGCACCATCTGTTCCATAAACATGGCCTGTCTGCGTTGCTGGTCGGGCGATTCATTGCCTTCGTCAGAACGCTGCTGCCGACCATTGCAGGACTCTCCGGCCTGAACAATGCGCGCTTTCAGTTCTTCAACTGGATGAGCGGACTGCTGTGGGTCTTGATCCTGACGTCACTCGGTTATCTGCTGGGCAAAACGCCGGTGTTCCTCAAGTACGAAGATCAGTTAATGTCGTGCCTGATGCTGCTTCCCGTTGTTTTACTGGTGTTTGGCCTCGCCGGTTCACTGGTTGTTTTATGGAAAAAGAAATACGGGAACCGGGGATAAATTATGCTGCTACCACGCATAACGCTCCGACGATTGGCCTGGACAACCACCTTTATCCTGTTTTTAGGCGCGCTTATCCTGACCTGGTCTGCCATTCGTCAGCAGGAGTCGACGCTAGCCATTCGCGCCGTTAACCAGGGCGCCAGCATGCCAGATGGTTTTTCTATCTGGCATCATCTGGATGCCAACGGCATTCGCTTTAAAAGCATTACCCCGCAAAATGATGCGCTGCTGATCACCTTTGATTCCAGCGCGCAAAGCGCAGCCGCGAAGGTCGTTCTCGACAGAACGTTGCCGCATGGCTTCGTCATCGCCCAACAGGATGATGATAATCAGGCGGTGCAGTGGTTATCACGTTTGCGTGATAACCCACACCGTTTTGGTTAACTTCCAGGAATCTGAATTATTTCACCCACTTTGGTGATTTTGCCGTTTAGTGCCTATGATTAATAAGCTGGGTTTATGGCCCACGCTTTTTTATCTGGAGCAACGACCCTCGCGTTACCGGGTCGAATCACAATGGAAGGTTCAAGTATGAAATACCGCATCGCTTTGGCTGTTACCCTTTTCGCTCTCAGTGCCAGCAGCTACGCCAACACCCTCTGTCAGGAAAAAGAACACGATATTCAGCGGGAGATTAGCTATGCCGAAAAGCACAACAATCAGAGTCGTATCAACGGCCTGAACAAGGCCCTGAGCGAAGTCCGGGCCAATTGTTCTGACAGCAAGCTACGTGCCGAGCATCAGAAAAAAATTGCAGAACAGAAAGATGAGATCGCCGAGCGTAAACGTGATCTCGCCGAGGCGAAACAAAAAGGCGATACAGATAAAATCACCAAACGCGAGCGCAAGCTTGCCGAAGCTCAGACTGAACTGAAAGAACTCGAGTCACGCGATTACTAAGTACGGTAACGACCCACTCACCTGGAGAAAACTATGTCAAAAGATAATGCTACGGAACACCTGCGCGCTGAGCTGAAATCCCTTGCGGATACGCTTGAAGAGGTACTGAGCTCCTCTGGCGATAAGTCGAAAGAAGAGTTGAGTAAAATTCGCAGTAAAGCAGAACGCGCGCTGAAAGAGAGCCGCAATCGCCTGGGTGAAACCAGCGATGTGATTGCTAAGCAAACTCGCGAAGCCGCGGCAAAAGCCGACAACTACGTACGCGAAAATCCATGGACAGGCGTCGGTATTGGCGCTGCGGTCGGCGTGGTGCTTGGCGTACTGCTGTCGCGCCGCTAACAATGGCGGACTCCGATCACGCACAAGGTCCAGGCAAAAACGTACTGGGTATCGGACAACGGATCATCACGATCCTCGTCGAGATAGTTGAGACCCGGTTACGTCTGGCCGTTGTTGAACTGGAAGAGGAAAAAGCCAACCTCTTTCAGCTACTGCTGATGCTGGGGCTAACTATGCTGTTCGCAGCATTTGGCCTGATGAGCCTGATGGTGCTTATCATCTGGGCCATTGACCCTCAGTACCGTCTCAACGCGATGATAGCCACCACCGTTGTGCTGTTGCTTCTGGCGCTCATTGGCGGGATATGGACGCTACGTAAAGCCCGTAAGTCAACGCTGTTACGTCATACCCGCCATGAACTTGCTAACGACAGGCAGGCCCTGGAGGATGATGCATAATGAGCAGTAAAGTCGAACGCGAAAAACGTAAGGCGCTGCTGCTTAGTCAGATCCAGCAGCAACGGCTGGAT
>NZ_SZWV01000089.1:0-4342 GCF_005280945.1 Citrobacter sp. wls718 | reverse complement strand
TCAGTAAGTTGGCAGCATCACCCCGTTATCGGGTAAAGTCAGGCTCGACGGCGCGGATATTTGTCAGTGGGATAAAGAACTGCTGGGTCCGTCCATCGGCTACCTTCCGCAGGATGTCGAGCTGTTTGACGGCACAATCGCGCAAAACATTGCCCGTTTTACGAAAAATGACAGTGAACTTATCGTGGCGGCCGCGCTGCTTGCGGGTGTGCACGAGATGATCCTGCGCCTGCCGCAGGGGTATGACACTTTACTGGGTTCAGGTGGATATCAATTATCAGGTGGTCAGCGTCAGCGTATCGGGCTGGCGCGCGGTGTATAACAACCCCGCATTTCTGGTCCTTGATGAGCCAAATGCTAACCTGGATGATGCCGGTGAATTTGCCCTCATCAAGGCGATTAATACCCTCAGAACCCAGGGGCAAACCACCGTAATCATTTCCCATCGCCCCACGCTGCTCGGTGTGGTGAACAAGGTTTTAATGCTCAATGAAGGGGCTATCCAGGAGTTTGGTACCCGTGATCAGGTCTTTACCACGTTACGCCAGGCCAATGTATTAAAACCAGTGGCGACAGCGTCTTCATCCAACAATGAACAAAAACGCGAGGCATGAAGATGAAAAAGAATACAAAAGGTTCTGGAAATCCGGGTTCTTCAGGTGTGGATACCAATATCTGGGCGCCGATTGTTCGGGGAATCGTCGTCATCGTGCTCGGCGTTGGCGGCTTTCTGCTCTGGGCGGTACAAGCGCCGTTGGATGCTGGGGTGGTCGCGGATGGCACGGTGACGGTATCAAGCAACCGGAAAACAATTCAACATCTGAGCGGCGGACGTGTAACGGATATCTTCGTTAAAGAAGGTGACCAGGTCAAAAAAAATCAGGTCCTCGTCCGTCTGGATAAAATGCAGCTCGATATGCGTTTCAGTGCCTTAAACGCGCAGTATATTTCAGCAAAAAGTATTGAAGACCGGCTGATGGCAGAGCGAGACGGCCTGGAGGAGATTGCCTTCAATAGCGCGCTGACTCAGCAATTTTCCGGGAATAAACGTCTGACAGAAGTCAGAAATTTGCAGGCCAAACTCTTTGATACCCGGCGTAAAACGATTCAGGATGAATTGTCGATGATTCAGGAAACGCTTGATGGCCTGATCGGGCAGACAGAAAATCTCAACAAAATAAAAGGTTATCGCGATCATCAGTTCACGCTGATTAACCGCGAGCTCGGCGCAATTCGTGCATTGAGTGAAAAAAACTACTACCCGAAAGCGCAATTACTGGTGCTTGAACGTGAGGCCGCTGAAATCTCCAGCAGTGTATCCGAAGATATTCTGAACATTGCCAAACTCAAATCTCAGCAAAATGAGTTGAAAATCAAAGCATATCAGGCGCGTCATCAATACCTGCGTGAGGTAGAGTCTGAACTGACCGAAAACCAAAAAGAAGTCGCCATGCTGGAAGATGAACTGGTATCTACCCGTCATGAGCTGGATAACACAGAAATTCGCTCCCCCATTAACGGTGTGGTACTGGACGTTAAGGTCAGTACCGTTGGCGGTGTAATTCAGCCGGGCGAACATCTGATGGATATTGTTGCCGCCGGACAACCGATGCAAATCGATGCCAAAATACCGGTACATGCCATTGATAAACTGGCGCCAGGGTTAACCGTGGACGTCCTGTTCCCGGCACTTAACCACGCGTTGCTGCCGTCAGTACCTGCGCATGTGTTAACCGTCTCCGCTGACCGGTTAATTGATGAAGCCACTCAACAGCCTTATTACCTCGCCGAAGTGCAGGTTTCCTCTGAAGGTGCGCGCTTGCTGGGTGATTACAAGATTAAAGCCGGGATGCCCGCCAGCGTAACGATAAAAACCGGCGAGCGGACATTTTTAAGCTACCTGTTTAAACCCTTACTCGCCCGTCTGGAACTGGCGTTTAAAGAATACTGATCGTCAATTCATTACCCTGACAGGAACCCTGGTGCTCATTCGCGAGCATCAGGCCTGTTTATGCCATTGCTGGTCGCCCTGCTTTCTTGTAACCTTCCCCTTCGCAAGCCTACTGCGTGCGTGAATGATTAATTTGCACCCCTGAACTGGACTTCATATGAATGCTCATACTTCGAAAGACCCTTTACACGGCGTAACGCTTGAAATGCAGGTCACTGCGCTGGTTGACCGCTTTGGTTGGGCTGAGCTGAGTCAACTCATCAACATCAACTGTTTTAAAAACGATCCCAGCGTTAAATCCAGTTTAAAATTTCTGCGCCGCACGCCCTGGGCGCGCGCTGAAGTAGAAGCGTTGTATCTTGATTCCCTGAATGATGACGCCCCGGAAAACACCGAGTCACCGGACTTCGATCCCTGGGCTAATAGTCGCGCTAATAAGAAATAAGAGCCCTTTCAGATGTCTGCACCCGGTTTTATTTCAGGTCATTACCAGAAAAAGCTGGCGAATCTCGTCGCCCGTTCTCGCAACATACTGCCGATAACCAACGTGAAATGGTTCGCCGTGCTCGTCGGCAGCATGCTTTTACTCGGCAGTTGCTCTTCCGAGCCGCCGGTGCCGAAAACCTCGCCACAGCCGCCGTTAACCAAACCGCAGCGTAGCCAGGAGCCGATGCGTGGTGTCTGGCTGGCAACGGTTTCGCGCCTGGACTGGCCGCCGATCGCCTCGGTTAACGGCAGTTCGTCCGCCATCCGCATTAGCCAGCAGAAAAAAGCGCTGACGGACAAGCTGGATAATCTTAAGCGTCTTGGGATCAACACCGTGTTTTTCCAGGTCAAGCCAGATGCCACCGCGCTATGGCAATCCAAAATTTTGCCGTGGTCAGATACCCTGACGGGCAAAATTGGTGAAGATCCGGGTTACGATCCGCTGCAGTTTATGCTCGACGAAGCCCATAAGCGTGGGATGAGAGTCCATGCCTGGTTTAATCCGTATCGCGTTTCTGTCAACACCAAACCCGGAACGGTAACGGAATTAAATAATACCTTGTCCCAGAATCCATCCAGCGTCTTTGTTCTGCATCGGGACTGGATCCGCACGGCGGGTGAGCGTTTCGTCCTCGACCCGGGCATTCCTGAAGTCAGGGACTGGGTAACCAGCATCGTGGCGGAAGTGGTTGAGAATTATCCCGTCGACGGCGTGCAGTTTGATGACTACTTCTATACCGAATCACCCGGTTCTGCGCTCAACGACAGTCAGACCTTCAGAAAATATGGTCAAGGATTTGCCTCGAAAGCGGACTGGCGACGCCATAACACAGAAAAGCTCATTGCGCAGGTCTCGCAGACTATCAAGAAACTGAATCCTGAAGTGGAGTTCGGCGTCAGCCCGGCAGGCGTATGGCGTAACCGTTCGCACGACCCGGCGGGTTCCGACACGCGCGGTGCGGCGGCCTATGATGAATCCTATGCAGATACACGCCGCTGGGTTCAACTGGGCCTGCTGGATTACATCGCCCCACAGCTTTACTGGCCTTTTGCCCGGGATGCCGCGCGTTACGATGTGTTGGCAAAATGGTGGGCGAACGTGGTCAAGTCAACCAACACGCGCCTGTATATCGGGGTTGCGCTGTATAAGGTTGGTGAGCCGTCAAGAAAAGAGCCCGACTGGGCGGTTAACGGTGGTGTTCCGGAACTGAAAAAACAGCTCGATATGAACGAGACTGAACCGCACATCAACGGTACGATCCTGTTCAGAGAGGATTACCTCAATCAACCCCAAACCCAGGATGCGGTAACCTATATCCGCAACCGCTGGGGGCAGTAATGTTGCCACTGTCCGCCGCTATGGCATCAAGCGGCGGATGTTAGTCGATACAGATGCACACCAGATGACCGCGCTGAAGCTGGATTGCCCCCTGCCGTTTGAGTCTGGCAAGGGTATCCATAACCGTGCTACGCGAAAGTCCGGTACGATCCCGAATGTATTGTGCTGCAGAGATCCTTTGTCTGATCTCCTCAGGTTCTTGTTGCAGCAGTTCGAGGTGTCCCCAGACCATATCTGTGGCACTCCGGCTGGTGATAAGGCGATCGCGTTGGCTCATTACCTGGATAATGTAGGCTTCAACGACCGCTACCGACTCCCATAACTGATCGCGATTCACGACCGTCATAAAATCTGTTTTCTTGATAACGTGTGTCGTACAAGGACTGACGGCCTCAATATCATAAAAATTTTGCCCGGTAGGAAGAAAAAACTCTGCCATTCCCAGCATTATCGGCGCCTGCTGGCTTGCCAGAATAAGACCATCAATGCGACGTCTTATCACGATTCTCCCCTCTGTCAGCAGCCAAATTCCGTTCTCTCCCTGGGTGATGCTGCCAACTTACTGA
>NZ_SZWV01000063.1:0-30221 GCF_005280945.1 Citrobacter sp. wls718 | reverse complement strand
TGCTTTTCTTTTTACGCTTTCATCTTCAACGCTCTGAGGATGGCGTATTTATGTCGCCATCAGGTCGCGAGCGGCCTGAATCGCTATTACTGCTTGATGACCAGCTTCAGGTCAACCGGATATTTAGCCTGAACCTTCTCGCCCTTCAGTACCTTATCCGCAATATCAACGCCTTTCGCGCCAATCTGATCCGGTAACTGAGCGATGGTCGCAGCCAGTTTGCCATCATTTACCGCTTTTTCGCCATCAGGCGTGCCGTCAAATCCAACCACCATCACATCAGATTTACCCGCCGTTTGCAGAGCACGCAGCGCGCCCAGTGCCATTTCATCGTTCTGAGCAAATACGGCCTGCACATCAGGATGCGCGGTCAGCAGGTTCTGCATAACGTTCAGACCTTTGGTACGGTCGAAATCTGCCGGCTGGCTAGCCAGCACGTTAAATTTGTGTGCCGCAACGGCCTGCTGGAAACCTTCGCCACGCTCACGCGCCGCCGATGTTCCGGCAATACCCTGCAGTTCGATAACTTTCGCACCTTCGCCTGCTTTCTTCGCGATGTAGTCACCGGCAATTTTACCGCCCAGCACGTTATCAGACGCAATATGGCTGACAACGTCCCCTTTGGTTGCCTGACGGTCCAGGGTGATCACCGGAATTTTCGCCTGGTTAGCCATCTTCACGGCATTACCCACGGCATCGGAGTCGGTTGGGTTAATCAGCAGAATTTTGGTTCCACGCACGGTTAAGTCCTGAACGTTCGCCAACTCTTTCGCCGGGTTGTTCTGCGAGTCCAGAATCACCAGGTTATAACCCAGCTTATCGGCTTCTTTTTGCGCCCCATCCTTCAGAGAGACAAAGAACGGGTTGTTAAGGGTAGAGACCACCAGCGCAATGGTATCTTTTGCCATCGCATTCGCGCTCACGGTGGCACTCAGCGCAACAGCAGAAACCAGGGTAGCCAGTTTTTTCATGTTCATATTTAAGATGTCCTGTAGTCGTTGTTACTGCTTTTTGTTGTCTACCAGTACCGCCAGCAAAATGACCACTGCTTTAACGATCATCTGGTAATAGGAGGAAACACCTAACAAATTCAAACCATTATTGAGGAAACCGAGAATCAGTGCGCCGATCAGCGTACCAACAATACGTCCTTTACCGCCAGCCAGGCTGGTGCCGCCTAATACCACCGCCGCGATAGCATCCAGTTCATAGCCGGTACCCGCCGTCGGTTGCGCTGAGGAGAGACGCGCCACTTCGATGATGCCCGCCAGAGAAGCCAGCAGCCCACAGAGTGAATAAACGATAATTTTGATCTTATTGACGCTGATACCGGACAGACGCGTTGCCGCTTCGTTACCGCCCAGCGCATAAATATATCGACCCAGACGGGTATGGTGCAGCATGTACCACGCGGCCAGGAAGACAATCCCCATGATCCATACTGGCGTAGGGACGCCTAACGGACGACCAATACCAAACCAGCCAAACAGATCGGCATTGTCGGTAAAGCCGGTGTTTACCGGACTGCCGTTGGTGTACACCATGGTGACGCCGCGCAGCAGCAGCATCATCACCAGCGTGGCGATAAACGCCTGCACGCGGCCTTTTGCCACAATAACGCCAGTCACGGCACCAACCGCCGCACCTAACGCCAGCGCAGCGGCAACGGCCACCAACGCGTTGACTTCAAGACCCACAATCGAAGCAGCAACGGCACCGGTAAGCGCCAGTAGCGAACCCACAGACAGATCGATACCCGACGTCAGAATAACCAGCGTCATACCAACGGCCATGATGGCGTTAACCGACGTTTGCTGGAGAATGTTGAACAGGTTATTAACGGTAAAAAAGTTGGGGCTCATGGTGGAAACAATCGCGATCAGCACTAACAGAGCGATGAGCGACTTTTGCTCCAGAAGCCATGCTTTAGTGAAATAACGGCGACCAGAAACAGCCTGGGTAGTCATCTTTTTTACTCCTGATTCACGCGATTAAGCTTGCCCACAGCGGCAGCCATTAATACTTCCTGAGTGGCCTGCTCGCGAGTGAATTCACCGCCGAGATGCCCTTCATGCATGACGATAATGCGATCGCTCATGCCCAATACTTCTGGCATCTCCGAAGAGACCAGAATGATGCTCAGCCCATCAGCCTTAAACTGGTTGATTAGCTGGTAAATCTCTTTTTTAGCCCCAACGTCCACGCCGCGCGTGGGTTCATCGAGGATCAGCACTTTGGGCCGGGTCATCAAACCACGCGCAATCGCCACTTTTTGCTGATTGCCACCGGAGAGCAGGCCGATTGCCTGTTCCATCGAGGGCGTTTTCACATTGAACAGACGGATAAAATCGCCCACCGCCTGCTGCTCATCTTTGTGTTTCAGACTGCCGCCCGCACGGCTGAAGTAACGCAATGCGGTCAACGACATGTTGTCTTTCACCGACATGCCCAGCACTAAGCCGTCGCGTTTGCGGTCTTCAGAAATATAGACGATGCCGTTGGCCAGCCCATCCTGTTCAGAACGCGTAACCACTTCATGCCCGTCAAGCGTGACGTAACCACTGGTGCGCGGCAGCGCGCCGTATAGCACTTTCATCAATTCGGTACGTCCGGCACCCATCAGACCCGACACGCCAAGGATCTCACCTTTACGCAGCGTGAATGACACATCACGCACTCCAGGGCCGCACAAGTTATCGACCTTCAGGCGCACATCGCCAGGCGCTTTATCCAGCCGCGGGTACTGATCTTCCAGCTTACGTCCCACCATCATTTCAATGAGTGAATCTTCGGTCAGTGAGGCCACTTCACGTTCGGCAATAAACTGCCCATCACGGAACACCGTCACATCATCACAAATTTCGAAAATCTCTTTCATGCGGTGAGAAATATAGACAATGCCGCGTCCCTGAGATTTCAGTTCACGGATCACGCGGAACAGGGATTCGGTTTCGGTATCCGTCAACGCATCCGTCGGTTCATCCATAATGATGACCCGGGATTCAAAGCTCAGCACTTTGGCGATTTCAACCATCTGCTGATCGCCAATCGATAGCTCACCGACCAGCTTGTCGCTTTTAAAACGCAGATTAAGTTTAGCCAGCAACTGGTCTGCTTCGGCATACATCGTCTTCCAGTCGATTTTGCCAAAGCGATTCACAAACTCACGGCCGAGGAAAATGTTCTCGGCGATGGTGAGTTGCGGGATCAGGTTCAGTTCCTGGTGAATGATGCCGATCCCTGCTTCCTGAGAGGATTTAGGACCGTTAAAGGTGGTTTCTTTCCCCAGCCACAATAACGAACCGGCATCACGAGTGTAAATACCAGTCAGGACTTTCATCATGGTGGATTTGCCCGCGCCGTTTTCGCCCACCAGCGCCATAACGCGGCCGGAGTAAACATTCAACGCGGCGCCGGATAGCGCTTTAACGCCCGGGAACGCTTTATCGATCCCTTTGAGTTGCAGTAGTGCGTTCATGATGGCCTCAGAACGTGACGCCAGCACAAAGAATGATATTCGCATACGGAGAACATTCTCCGCTGCGAATTACCGCCTGACTGCCTGCGGTTTGTTTTTTGAATTGTTCATGCGTGGTGTAACGAATTTCTATGGTATTTCCCTGGTGTTGTTGCAGTTGCTCAATGTGGCTGAGCAACGTTTCGTGGAGTTGCGGATTATGTTGTTTGATTTCCGTCGCGAGAATGGCCGACTCGACCTGCATTTCACGCGTGACCACATCCAGTACCTGCATAAAAGAAGGTACGCCCTGGGTTAATGCCATATCGATACGCGTAGTACTATTTGGGATGGGTAAACCCGCATCACACACCACCAGCGTATCGGTATGCCCCAGACGGGAGATCACCGATGAAATTTCAGAGTTGAGTACCGTGCCTTTCTTCATTTTCTTTCCCCACTAGCGAAACGTTTCGCTGGTGATAAGTTTAGTCTGAAGAATGCACATAAAACCACCATGACGTTACGAAAATGTGATCGTCATCGAAACGTTTCGCAAGCCGTATCATCAGAAGAAAGGAAAATGTGAGGGGGAAAACAAAACGCCCCCTTTCATGAAGAAAGAGGGCGTCGGTAACGTTAAATCTCGACCTGCGTCCCGAGTTCAATCACCCGGTTAGGTGGGATCTCAAACTGGTCCGGTGCACGTAGCGCATTGCGCTGCAACAGCAGATACAATTTGCCGCGCAGGCGTAAATACCACGGACGTTTGCCGACAATCAGCGACTCGTGCGACATGAAGAACGAGGTTTCCATCATCCGACAGCTTAGGCCTTCCAGCCCGCAGCGATGGAACACTTCCTCTACGTTTGGTGTTTCGCGCCAGCCGTAGCTGGCCACCACGCGCCAGAAGGTCGGCGACAGCTGCTCAATTTGCACCCTACGCACATTATGAACATACGGTGCATCTTCTGTACGCAGCGTCAGCAGGATCACGCGTTCATGCAGCACCTTGTTATGTTTGAGGTTATGCATAAGCGCAAACGGGATGACATTCATGGCACGGGACATATACACCGCTGTGCCAGGCACGCGTACCGGCGGCGATTTCTCCAGAGAAGCAATCATCGCCTCCAGAGAATTACCGTGTTCATGCATACGACGCAGCAGACGGAAGCGCTCGCTTTTCCAGGTGGTCATGATGGTGAACATCACCAGACCCAGCGTCAGCGGCAGCCAACCACCAGAAATCAGCTTATCAAGGTTCGCGGAGAACAGCGGGATATCAATGCACAGGAAGGCCACCAGAATCAGGAACACAAAGTATTTATTCCAGTGCCAGTTTTTGCGCGCCACGGTTGTCGACAGAATAGACGTCAGCACCATCGTCCCCGTCACCGCAATACCGTACGCGGCGGCCAGGTTACTGGAGTGCTCAAAGCTGACGATCACAATCACCACGGCGATGTACAGCATCCAGTTGACGAACGGAATATAGATTTGCCCTGACTCCATCTCTGAAGTATGGATGATACGCATCGGCGACAGATATCCCAGACGTACCGCCTGCCGCGTCAATGAGAATACGCCAGAGATCACCGCCTGCGAGGCAATAACCGTGGCCAGCGCGGCAAGGATCAGCAGGGGAATCAACGCCCAGTCCGGTGCCAGCAGGAAGAACGGGTTTTTGATCGCTTCCGGATGTTTTAACAGCAATGCACCCTGGCCAAAATAGTTCAGCACCAGCGAAGGTAACACTACAGAGAACCACGCCAGGCGAATGGGGAACTTACCAAAGTGGCCCATATCCGCGTACAGCGCTTCAACGCCGGTGATCGACAGCACCACCGCGCCCAGCGCAATAAACGACAGCGTTTTATATTCGAGGAAGAAATGCACCGCCCACATTGGGTTTAACGCCTGCAGCACTTCCGGGTTAGCAATAATGCTACGTACGCCCAACACCGCCAGCACCAGGAACCAAACCAGCATAATAGGTGCAAAAAGCTTACCCACGGTACCAGTACCGTGCTTTTGAATCATAAACAGCAGTGTCAGGACAATAATAGAGAGCGGAACAATCCAGGTATCCAGTTGCGGTGCCACGATCTCCAGACCTTCGATCGCCGACATCACCGAAATGGCCGGCGTAATCACCACCTCACCATAGAAGAAGCTGCCGCCTATCAACCCCATAATGACCAGCATTGAGGTCGTTCGCGCCGACGTATTACGCCCGGCCAGTGACATTAGCGTCAGGATCCCGCCTTCTCCGGCGTTATCTGCACGCATGACAAACGTCAGGTACTTGATGGAGACAACAAAGATCAGCAGCCAGAAAATCAGCGAGAGAAAACCAAACACGGCATCACGTTCAACGCCAAAACCGAACTGCCCAGACAAACATTCACGGAGTGTATAAAGTGGGCTGGTACCAATATCACCGTAGACAACCCCAATCGCTGCAAGGGTAATCGCAGACAATGATTGCTTATTATCAGTGCTCATAGACTCGTCTTTCGTTTATACACGTCATTCTTCAGGCCGCTTCCATTGGCTTCACTCGTTATTCCGCCCATCCCAGGAGATAACTCATTTACCGTCTTCGTGCAGCTTGATTGATTTGGTGTATATATAAGAAATGTGTGCGTAGTCCCTTGGCCCACAAAAAGGCGCACAGCATGCACGATTAATCGCAAAATCGTACCCCTAAATGAGACCAGATTAATCTGGCTCAAAGAAAAATAAGCGCACCTTCAGTCTATTACTGCACTGGTGTGAAGCATCTATACTCGCAGTTTACGCAGTACATTTGGCGAAAGGACGCCACTTCATTATGGCTCACCCACATTTATTAGCGGAAAGAATTTCCCGTCTGAGCAATGCGCTGGAAAAGGGACTCTATGAACGTAGCCACGCCATTCGTCTGTGCCTGCTGGCGGCGCTTAGCGGTGAGAGTGTGTTCTTACTCGGCCCGCCAGGGATCGCAAAAAGCTTAATTGCACGTCGGCTGAAGTTTGCGTTTAAAAATGCGCGCGCTTTCGAATATTTGATGACGCGCTTCTCCACGCCAGAAGAAGTCTTCGGCCCGCTATCTATTCAGGCCCTGAAAGATGAAGGGCGCTATGAGCGCTTAACGGCGGGTTATCTTCCCGAAGCTGAAATCGTTTTTCTGGATGAAATCTGGAAGGCGGGCCCGGCCATCCTCAACACCCTGCTGACCGCCATTAACGAACGCCACTTCCGCAACGGCGCGTTTGAGGAAAAAATCCCGATGCGTCTGCTGGTGGCGGCCTCCAACGAACTGCCTGAAGCAGACAGCAGCCTGGAAGCACTGTACGACCGTATGCTAATTCGCCTGTGGCTGGACAAGGTGCAGGACAAGGCCAACTTCCGCTCCATGTTGTTAAGCCAGCAGGATGAAAGCGACAACCCTGTTCCGGCAACGTTACAGGTGACCGATGAAGAGTATTACCAGTGGCAAAAAGATATCGGCACCATCACGCTTCCCGATCGCGTCTTTGAGTTGGTCTATACGCTGCGCCAGCAGTTGGATGCACTACCTAACGCTCCTTACGTCTCTGACCGTCGCTGGAAAAAAGCGATCCGCCTGTTGCAGGCCAGCGCCTTCTTTAGCGGACGTGATGCGGTTGCGCCTATCGATCTTATCCTGTTGAAAGATTGCCTGTGGTACGACGCACAAAGCCTGAATCTGATGCAGCAGCAGATTGAAATATTGATGACCGGACACGCCTGGCAGCAGCAATCAATGCTAACGCGCCTCGGCGCGATTGTGCAGCGCCGCCTCCAGTTACAGCAGCAACAGAGCGATAAAACCGCCTTTACCGTTATTCGCCAGGGTGGGATGTTCAGCCGTCGTCCACATTATGATTTACCTGCAGACGTTAATACGGCGGTAGTGACGTTGCTGCTACAAAAGCCTTTAAAACTGCATGATATGGACGTTATCCATATTGCGTTTGAGCGTAGCGCGCTGGAGCAGTGGCTGACCAAAGGCAGTGAGATCCGCGGCAAGCTAAACGGCATAGGCTTTGCCCAGACGCTGAATATGGAAGTCGACAGCGACCAGCACCTGGTCGTGCGCGACGTCAGCTTACAAGGCTCCCGCCTGGCCCTTCCGGGTTCATCGAAAGAGAATATGCCCAGCGAGATAAAAGAGCAGCTTGAGGCACTTGATACCGAGTGGCACCAGCATCACCGCGGGTTTAGCGAACAACAAAAATGTCTGTTTATCCATAGCGACTGGTTAGGCCGGATTGAAGCCAGCCTGCAAGACGTTGGCGAGCAGATCCGCCAGGCACAGCAATGCTGACGCTTGATACGCTGAATATCATGCTGGCGGTAAGCGAAGAGGGGATGATCGAAGAGATGATCCTCGCGCTGCTGGCCTCCCCAC
Source organism: Citrobacter sp. wls718 (assembly GCF_005280945.1). Classification (NCBI taxonomy): domain Bacteria; kingdom Pseudomonadati; phylum Pseudomonadota; class Gammaproteobacteria; order Enterobacterales; family Enterobacteriaceae; genus Citrobacter; species Citrobacter sp. wls718. The sequence goes on along the minus strand of NZ_SZWV01000063.1, from coordinate 22,347 downwards.
AGCTGGCGGTTTTTTTTGAAAAATTCCCCCGGCTAAAAAAGGCGATAGCCAACGATCTTCCCCGCTGGCGCGAGGCATTACGCAACCGTCTGAAAGATACCCGCGTACCGCCGGAACTGACGGAAGAAGTGATGTGCTACCAGCAAAGTCAGCTCCTTTCCACCCCGCAGTTTATCGTCCAATTACCGCAAATATTAACGCTACTGCACCGGTTACATTCCCCCTATGCCGGGCAAGCCCAACAATTGGTTGATGGCAACAGTACATTCACTCCCGCGCTGCACACGCTGTTTTTACAACGCTGGCGTTTAAGCCTGGTGATTCAAACCACCACGCTGAATCACCAGTTGCTGGAAGAAGAACGCGAACAGTTGCTCAGTGAAGTTCAGGAACGTATGACGCTGAGCGGACAGCTGGATCCGGTGCTGGCGGAAAACGACACCGCCGCAGGCCGTTTATGGGACATGAGCGCAGGTCAAATCAAGCGCGGCGATTACCAGTTGATCGTGAAGTACGGTGATTTCCTAACGCAGCAGCCCGAACTCCAACGCTTAGCCGAACAGTTGGGACGCTCCCGGGAAGCCAAATCGGTTCCGCGGAAAGATGCGCCAATGGAAACCTTTCGCACGCTGGTACGCGAACCCGCCACCGTCCCGGAGCAGGTTGATGGCATCCAACAAAGCGACGATATTCTGCGTTTACTCCCTCCGGAGCTGGCGACCCTTGGCATCACCGAACTGGAATATGAGTTCTATCGGCGGCTAGTGGAAAAACAGCTGCTGACATACCGCCTGCATGGCGAAGCCTGGCGTGAAAAAGTCACCGAGCGCCCGGTCGTGCATCAGGATTTTGACGAGCAGCCTCGCGGACCATTTATTGTCTGCGTGGATACGTCGGGTTCAATGGGAGGATTTAATGAGCAGTGCGCGAAAGCCTTTTGTCTGGCGCTAATGCGCGTAGCCCTTGCCGATAACCGTCGCTGCTACATCATGTTATTTTCGACTGAAGTTGTGCGCTACGAACTGTCTGGTCCACAGGGCATTGAGCAGGCGATCCGTTTCTTAAGCCAGCGTTTTCGCGGCGGTACGGATATTGCCAGCTGTTTTCGCGCCATTATTGAAAGGATGCAGGGACGGGAGTGGTTTGATGCTGACGCGGTCGTGATTTCGGATTTTATCGCTCAGCGATTGCCTGATGAAGTAGTGAGTAAAGTTGGGGAGTTACAGCGGGTGCATCAACACCGTTTTCATGCGGTTGCGATGTCAGTCCATGGCAAACCCGGCATCATGCGCATTTTCGATCATATCTGGCGCTTTGATACCGGGATGCGAAGCCGCCTGCTCAGACGCTGGCAGCGTTAATACTTACAGCAGGGAGTCGACGCTTTCACGGACCTGCGCCGGCCATACGCCGCACTGTACCTGACCAATATGCGGCAACTGCAGCAACAACATGGTCAAACGTGACTGACCAATACCGCCGCCAATGGTCTGCGGCATTTCGCCACGCAGCAGCGCCTGGTGCCATTCCAGACTCAGGCGATCTTCGTCGCCCGTCAGGGAAAGCTGGTGTTTCAACGCATCGGCATCCACACGGATCCCCATGGAAGACAGTTCAAACGCATCTTCAAGAACCGGGTTCCAGACCAGAATATCGCCGTTCAGACCGGCGTAACCCAGTTCGGAAGCCGAACTCCAGTCATCATAATCCGGCGCACGTACGTCATGACGATGACCATCGCTGAGCTTGCCGCCGATCCCCACCAGGAATACCGCACCCAGATCTTTCGCGATGGCACGTTCACGCCCTTTGGCATCAAGATCCGGATAACGCGCTAACAACTCCTGGCTGTGAACAAAATGGATCTGCTCTGGCAGGAACGGTGCCAGACCAAATTCTTTGCTTACCGCCGCTTCGGTCGCCTTAATTCCCGCCCAGATAGCCTCTACCGTGCTTTTCAGGGTGGAGAATTGACGCTCACCATCGCCCATAACGCGCTCCCAGTCCCACTGGTCCACATAGACCGAGTGAAGCGGAGAGAGACGGTCTTCATCCGGGCGCAGGGCTTTCATGTGCGTGTACAGCCCCTCACCCGCGCTGAAGTCGTGTTGTCCCAGCGTTTGACGCTTCCACTTCGCCAGTGAATGCACCACTTCGAACTGGGCGTCTGGCAAAGCTTTCACTTTCACCTGCACCGCTTTTTCACAGCCCGACAAGTTATCCTGCGTGCCATCTCCTACACGGCTCAGGATCGGTGCCTGGACTTCAATCAGCCCCAGACGCTCTTCCAGTTGGCGAGAAAAGTGAGATTTCACGAAGCTAATTTGACGTTGTTTGGCAATGTAAGCGGTTTTCATTATGTTTACTCCTGTGTCCTGTTGCCTATGATTAAGCAACAGAATGCGGTCAATATTCAATAATCAACAAACAAAAAGCCTCATTAGATTTTAATTCGTTAAAATAAACCGCTAAAATAGAGCGAATCATCAATCTACATAAGAAAAACCTATGGAAAATTATCAGATCGACAATCTGGACCGCGGCATTCTCGACGCCCTAATGGAAAATGCCCGTACAGCCTACGCTGAACTGGCTAAACAGTTTGGTGTCAGCCCGGGGACGATCCACGTGCGCGTAGAGAAGATGAAACAGGCTGGGATCATTACCGGGGCGCGCATTGACGTCAGCCCCAAACAGTTGGGCTATGACGTTGGCTGTTTTATCGGCATCATCCTGAAAAGCGCGAAGGACTATCCGTCCGCATTGGCCAGACTGGAAAGCCTTGATGAAGTAACCGAAGCGTATTACACCACCGGGCACTACAGCATCTTTATTAAGGTCATGTGCCGATCCATCGACGCCTTACAGCAGGTACTTATCAACAAGATCCAAACAATCGATGAAATTCAGTCCACTGAAACCTTGATCGTCCTGCAGAACCCGATTATGCGTACTATTCGTCCATAATCGTTTTTTTTAATCCCCTATTTTTCCACAGGTAGATCCCAGCTCGCTCACAGCGTACAATACGCACTCTTTATAGAGGTGGGCGAGCATGGCAGACATTACTCTTATCAGCGGCAGTACCCTTGGCGGTGCTGAATACGTTGCAGAACATCTGGCTGAAAAGCTGGAGGATGCAGGTTTTTCAACCGAAACCTTGCACGGCCCGCAGGTCGAGGAGCTTTCAAGCTGTGGCATTTGGCTGGTGATCAGCTCAACGCACGGTGCGGGAGACATTCCGGACAACCTGCTTCCCTTCTATAACGATCTACAGTCTCAGAAACCCGACCTTTCCCAGGTTCGTTTTGGTGCAATTGGCATTGGCAGTCGCGAATATGACACCTTCTGTGGCGCGATCGATAAATTACAGACTGAACTGACCGCGTCTGGTGCAAAACAGATAGGCGAAACACTCAAGATCAACGTCCTCGAACACGACATTCCGGAAGATCCAGCAGAAGTTTGGCTCGGATCCTGGATTAATTTACTCAAAAACGTGTAAAGATCGTGCGATCGAGTGTGGATAACTCTGGTAGTAAGCTTGGATCAACCGGTAGTTATCCAAAGAACAACCGTTGTTCAGTTTTTGAGTTGTGTATAACCCTTCATTTTGATCCCAGCTTATACGGACCAGGATCACCGATCATTCACAGTTAATGATCCTCAGCAACGTGTTGATCTTATTCAGAGGATCGCCCTTATCCACAGAACATCGCGATCCTAATAAGAGATCACAATAAAACAGATCTCTAAATAAAAAGATCTTCTTTTTAATACCCAGGATCCAAGGTCTTTCTCGATCGACTAAAGTTGAGTAGAATCCACGGCCCGGGCTTCAATCCATTTTCACACCGCGTTATGCGAGGCAATTACCATGTTTTATCAGGATCCTTTTGACGTCATCATCATTGGCGGGGGTCATGCAGGCACCGAGGCCGCGATGGCCGCGGCGCGAATGGGTCAACAGACCCTGCTGTTGACACACAATATCGACACTCTGGGACAGATGAGCTGCAACCCGGCGATCGGCGGTATTGGGAAAGGACACCTGGTAAAAGAAGTGGATGCGCTCGGTGGGCTGATGGCCAAAGCGATCGACCATGCAGGCATTCAGTTTAGGATACTAAACGCGAGCAAAGGACCGGCGGTGCGCGCCACCCGTGCTCAGGCAGACCGCGTGCTGTATCGCCAGGCCGTTCGTACTGCTCTGGAGAATCAGCCAAACCTGATGATCTTCCAGCAGGCGGTTGAAGATCTGATTGTGGAAAACGATCGTGTTGTCGGGGCAGTGACCCAAATGGGACTGAAGTTCCGTGCCAAAGCCGTGGTTTTAACGGTCGGAACCTTCCTCGACGGTAAAATTCATATCGGTCTGGACAACTACAGCGGTGGCCGTGCAGGCGATCCGCCGTCTATTCCGCTGTCACGCCGCCTGCGCGAACTGCCGCTACGCGTCAGCCGCCTGAAAACAGGTACACCACCGCGAATTGATGCGCGTACTATCGATTTCAGCGTGCTGGGTCAGCAGAACAGCGATAACCCCATGCCGGTCTTCTCGTTCCTTGGCGACGTCTCTCAACACCCGCGCCAGATGCCGTGTTATATCACGTATACCAACGAGAAAACCCATGACGTGATCCGCAATAACCTCGATCGTAGCCCGATGTATGCTGGCGTGATCGAAGGGATCGGCCCACGCTACTGCCCGTCGATCGAAGACAAAGTGATGCGCTTTGCCGACAGGAACCAGCATCAGATTTTCCTCGAGCCGGAAGGACTGACGTCCAACGAAATTTACCCGAACGGTATCTCCACCAGCCTACCGTTTGATGTGCAGATGCAAATTGTGCGCTCAATGCAGGGGATGGAAAACGCCCGAATCGTCCGCCCTGGCTACGCGATTGAGTATGATTTCTTCGATCCGCGCGACCTAAAACCGACTCTGGAAAGCAAATTTATTCAGGGCCTGTTCTTTGCCGGACAAATCAACGGTACAACGGGTTACGAAGAAGCCGCTGCGCAAGGTTTACTTGCGGGCCTCAACGCTGCTCGCCTGTCAGCCGACAAAGAAGGCTGGGCGCCTGCGCGTTCTCAGGCCTATCTCGGCGTGCTGGTGGACGATCTCTGCACGCTGGGTACCAAAGAACCGTACCGCATGTTTACCTCACGAGCGGAATACCGTTTGATGCTGCGTGAGGACAATGCCGATCTCCGTCTGACCGAAAAAGGACGCGAGCTGGGTCTGGTGGATGATGCACGCTGGGCGCGCTTCAATGAAAAACTGGAGCGCATTGAACAAGAACGTCAGCGTCTGAAATCGACCTGGGTGAACCCATTAGCCGAGACTGCTGCAGAAGTGAACGCTTACCTGGCGACCCCGTTGTCACGTGAGGCCAGCGGTGAAGATCTCCTGCGTCGCCCGGACGTGACCTACGCGCAACTGACGTCGTTGTCAGCGTTTGCACCAGGCCTTGACGATGCTCAGGCTGCTGAACAGGTTGAGATTCAAGTTAAGTACGAAGGCTATATCGCTCGCCAGCAGGACGAGATCGAAAGACACCAGCGTAATGAAAACACCCTGTTGCCTGCGACCCTGGATTATCGCCAGGTATCCGGCTTGTCGAATGAAGTCATTGCCAAGCTGAACGATCACAAACCGGTGTCCATCGGTCAGGCATCGCGCATATCTGGCGTTACGCCTGCCGCCATCTCCATTTTGCTGGTATGGCTGAAAAAACAAGGTATGCTGCGCCGCAGCGCTTAATGACACACTATTTTGGCGGGGGCGCTTTGCTTGCCCGCCCTACAAATTTGTAGGCCCGGTCAGCGTTAGTGCCATCGGGCAAATTATCATCAACAGGTAACGACCGTGCTCAACAAACTCTCTCGTCTGCTGGCCGATGCCGGTATATCTCTTACCGATCACCAGAAAAATCAGCTGATAGCGTATGTCGATATGCTGCATAAATGGAACAAAGCGTACAACCTGACGTCGGTGCGTGATCCCAACGACATGCTGGTACGTCATATTCTGGACAGCATTGTCGTTGCGCCACATCTGCAGGGGGAGCGTTTTATTGACGTTGGTACGGGTCCTGGGCTGCCGGGTATTCCGCTCTCCATTGTACGTCCAGATGCGCATTTCACTCTGTTAGACAGTTTGGGGAAACGCGTACGCTTCTTGCGTCAGGTGCAGCATGAACTCAAGCTGGAAAACATCACCCCGGTACAAAGTCGGGTTGAGGATTTTCCTTCGGAACCGCCTTTTGATGGCGTGATCAGCCGTGCTTTCGCTTCGCTGAACGATATGGTGACCTGGTGCCATCATTTACCGGGTCAAAACGGACGCTTTTACGCGTTGAAGGGGCAGTTGCCTGAGGATGAAATTGCCTCTTTGCCTGCTGAGTTCAGCGTCGAGTCGGTTGAAAAATTACGCGTTCCACAACTGGATGGCGAACGTCATCTGGTGGTGATTAAGCCAAACAAAATTTAATATTTGTCAAAAAAAATAGAAATAAAACGGTGCGTCAGGCGTTAAAAAATAGGGGGGATCGTGTGGTTAAATGTTGTTACATTTCACCGGTGACTTACTGTTTTGCATCATAACTATAACGTACCGTTTTTTGTTAAAAGTGAAACAAGTCAACTGTGAAAATATCAGGCTGCTAAAAATAGAACCTAACAATCATCGGTGTGTGTTAATTTTTTATTATAAATGTCAATGAGTGGTGTTTTTGTTGTTAGGCGCTATTTTTAAAAGAGTGATGAATTTTAGGCTTAAATATCAAAAAGATGAAAAGGCATCATTTGCCACGCAATTTAATTATGCGAAGGTGAATATGTTCAATATGTGATCTGTCGCACGCTTTGCAGCCAGTGTTTACGCGGTATTTGCAGTTTTGCATGATCGTTCACAGTTTGCCAAAAAGTAATAAATGTGGCCCAGAGAAAAATATTTAAACATTTATTCACTTTTTAGCTACTTATTGTTTGAAATCACGAAGGCGCACCGTATAATTTGTCCGCTTTTTGATGCTTGACTCTAAGCTATAAAGAACGTTTTATACGACACGCGGCGTACCTCGAAGGGAGCAGGAGTAAAAACGTGATGTCTATGTCGCTCTTGAGTCGAAACGTTGCACGTAAGCTTTTGCTCACACAGCTTCTGGTGGTAATGGCAAGTGGATTGCTGTTTAGCCTCAAAGACCCTTTCTGGGGCATCTCCGCATTGTGCGGTGGATTGGCAGTGTTACTGCCTAATATGTTGTTTATGATATTTGCCTGGCGTCACCAGGCACATACACCAGCAAGAGGTCGAGTGGCCTGGTCGTTCGCCTTCGGCGAAGCCTTCAAGGTGTTAGCGATGCTGGTTTTGCTGGTGGTGGCGTTGGCGGTTTTGAAGGCGGTATTTACGCCGCTGATCGTTACATGGGTTTTGGTGCTGGTGGTTCAGATACTGGCACCGGCTGTAATTAACAACAAAGGGTAAAGGCATCATGGCTTCAGAAAATATGACGCCGCAGGATTACATAGGACACCATCTGAATAACCTTCAGTTGGACCTACGTACATTCTCGCTGGTGGATCCGCACAACCCCCCAGCCACCTTCTGGACGCTCAATATTGACTCCATGTTTTTCTCGGTGGTTCTGGGTCTGTTGTTCCTGCTTGTGTTCCGTAGCGTGGCCAAAAAGGCAACCAGCGGCGTACCGGGTAAATTTCAGACCGCGATTGAGCTGGTAATCGGCTTTGTACATGGTAGCGTGAAAGACATGTACCATGGCAAAAGCAAGCTGATTGCTCCGCTGGCCCTGACGATTTTCGTCTGGGTATTCCTGATGAACCTGATGGATTTACTGCCTATCGACCTGCTGCCGTACATCGGCGAGCATATCTTTGGCCTGCCGGCTCTGCGTGTGGTTCCGTCTGCTGACGTGAACATCACCCTGTCGATGGCACTGGGCGTATTTATCCTCATTCTGTTCTACAGCATCAAAATGAAAGGCATCGGTGGCTTCACGAAAGAGTTGACGCTGCAGCCGTTCAATCACTGGGCGTTCATTCCTGTCAACTTAATCCTTGAAGGGGTAAGCCTGCTGTCCAAACCAATCTCTCTTGGTTTACGACTGTTCGGTAACATGTATGCCGGTGAGCTGATTTTCATTCTGATTGCTGGTCTGTTGCCGTGGTGGTCACAGTGGATCCTGAATGTGCCATGGGCCATTTTCCACATACTGATTATCACGCTGCAAGCCTTCATCTTCATGGTTCTGACGATTGTCTATCTGTCGATGGCGTCTGAAGAGCATTAATTTACCAACACTACTACGTTTTAACTGAAACAAACTGGAGACTGTCATGGAAAACCTGAATATGGATCTGCTGTACATGGCTGCCGCTGTGATGATGGGTCTGGCGGCAATCGGTGCTGCGATCGGTATCGGCATCCTCGGGGGTAAATTCCTGGAAGGCGCAGCGCGTCAACCTGATCTGATTCCTCTGCTGCGTACTCAGTTCTTTATCGTTATGGGTCTGGTGGATGCTATCCCGATGATCGCTGTAGGTCTGGGTCTGTACGTGATGTTCGCTGTCGCGTAGTAAGCGTTGCTTGAATTAAGAGCAATATCAGAACGTTAACTAGATAGAGGCATTGTGCTGTGAATCTTAACGCAACAATCCTCGGCCAGGCCATCGCGTTTGTCCTGTTCGTTCTGTTCTGCATGAAGTACGTATGGCCGCCATTAATGGCAGCCATCGAAAAACGTCAGAAAGAAATTGCTGACGGTCTTGCTTCTGCGGAACGAGCACATAAGGATCTTGACCTTGCAAAGGCCAGCGCGACCGACCAGCTGAAAAAAGCGAAGGCGGAAGCTCAGGTAATCATTGAGCAGGCGAACAAACGTCGCGCTCAGATCCTGGACGAAGCCAAAACTGAAGCAGAGCAGGAACGTACTAAAATCGTGGCACAAGCGCAGGCGGAAATTGACGCCGAACGTAAACGTGCTCGCGAAGAACTGCGTAAGCAAGTCGCTATCCTGGCTGTTGCTGGCGCCGAGAAGATCATCGAACGTTCCGTGGATGAAGCTGCTAACAGCGACATCGTGGACAAACTTGTCGCTGAACTGTAAGGAGGGAGGGGCTGATGTCTGAATTTATTACGGTAGCTCGCCCCTACGCCAAAGCAGCTTTTGACTTTGCCGTTGAGCACCAGAGCGTTGACCGTTGGCAGGATATGCTGACGTTCGCCGCTGAGGTGACGAAGAACGAACAAATGGCAGAGCTTCTCTCTGGCGCGCTGGCGCCGGAAACGCTCGCTGAGTCGTTTATCGCAGTCTGCGGTGAGCAGCTGGACGAAAGCGGCCAAAACCTGATTAAGGTAATGGCTGAAAATAACCGTCTGAATGCGCTCCCGGATGTTCTTGAGCAGTTTATTCACCTGCGTGCAGCCAGTGAGGCTATCTCTGAGGTAGAAGTCACTTCTGCCAATGCACTGAGTGATGAGCAGCTTGCGAAGATCAGCGCCGCGATGGAAAAACGTCTGTCACGCAAAGTTAAGCTGAATTGCAAAATCGATAAGTCTGTAATGGCGGGCGTAATCATCCGTGCGGGTGATATGGTCATTGATGGCAGCGTACGCGGCCGTCTTGAGCGCCTTGCAGACGTCTTGCAGTCTTAAGGGGACTGGAGCATGCAACTGAATTCCACCGAAATCAGCGAACTGATCAAGCAGCGCATTGCTCAGTTCAGTGTTGTGAGCGAAGCTCATAACGAAGGTACTATTGTTTCTGTAAGTGACGGTGTTATCCGCATCCACGGCCTTGCCGATTGTATGCAGGGTGAGATGATTTCCCTGCCGGGTAACCGTTACGCTATCGCACTGAACCTGGAGCGCGACTCCGTAGGTGCAGTTGTGATGGGTCCATACGCTGACCTCGCCGAAGGCATGAAGGTTAAGTGTACGGGTCGTATCCTTGAAGTTCCGGTAGGCCGTGGCCTGCTGGGTCGTGTGGTGAACACTCTGGGTTCCCCAATCGACGGTAAAGGTCCGGTTGATAACGATGGCTTCTCGCCAATCGAAGTTATCGCACCGGGCGTAATCGAACGTCAGTCCGTCGATCAGCCGGTACAGACCGGTTATAAATCCGTTGATGCCATGATCCCAATCGGACGTGGTCAGCGTGAGCTGATCATCGGTGACCGTCAGACCGGTAAAACCGCGATGGCGATCGATGCGATCATCAACCAACGTGACTCCGGCATCAAATGTGTGTACGTGGCTATCGGCCAGAAAGCGTCCACCATTTCTAACGTGGTTCGTAAACTGGAAGAGCACGGCGCACTGTCCAACACTATCGTTGTTGTGGCTACCGCGTCTGAATCTGCTGCACTGCAATATCTGGCACCGTATGCTGGTTGCGCAATGGGCGAATACTTCCGTGACCGCGGTGAAGATGCACTGATCGTTTACGATGACCTGTCCAAACAGGCTGTTGCTTACCGTCAGGTTTCCCTGCTGCTGCGTCGTCCGCCAGGACGTGAAGCATTCCCAGGCGATGTATTTTACCTCCACTCCCGTCTGCTGGAGCGCGCATCCCGCGTTAACGCTGAATACGTTGAGAAGTTCACCAATGGTGAAGTTAAAGGTAAAACCGGCTCCCTGACCGCTCTGCCGATTATCGAAACCCAGGCGGGTGACGTTTCTGCGTTCGTTCCGACCAACGTAATCTCAATTACCGATGGTCAGATCTTCCTGGAAACCAACCTGTTTAACTCCGGTATTCGTCCGGCGGTTAACCCAGGTATCTCCGTATCGCGTGTAGGTGGTGCAGCGCAGACCAAGATCATCAAGAAACTGTCCGGTGGTATTCGTACCGCGCTGGCACAGTATCGTGAACTGGCCGCGTTTTCTCAGTTCGCTTCCGACCTGGATGAAGCTACGCGTAAGCAGCTGAGCCATGGTCAGAAAGTCACTGAGCTGCTGAAGCAGAAACAGTATGCCCCAATGTCTGTTGCACAACAGGGTGTGGTGTTGTTTGCGGCTGAACGCGGTTACCTCGAAGATGTGGAACTGGCGAAAATCGGTAGCTTTGAAGCCGCTCTGCTGGCTTACGTCGACCGTGATCACGCTCCGCTGATGCAAGAGATTAACCAGTCCGGTGGCTATAACGATGAAATCGAAGGCAAGCTGAAAGCTATCCTCGATTCCTTCAAAGCAACCCAGTCCTGGTAACGTCTGGCGGTCTGTCCTAGGGCGGACCGCAAGGCATTGAGGAGAAGCTCATGGCCGGCGCAAAAGAGATACGTAGTAAGATCGCAAGCGTCCAGAACACGCAGAAGATCACTAAAGCGATGGAGATGGTCGCCGCTTCCAAAATGCGTAAATCGCAGGATCGCATGGCGGCCAGTCGTCCTTATGCAGAGACCATGCGCAAAGTGATTGGTCACCTTGCGAATGGTAATCTGGAATATAAGCACCCTTACCTGGAAGAACGCGACGTTAAACGCGTGGGCTACCTGGTGGTGTCGACCGACCGTGGTCTGTGCGGCGGCTTGAACATTAACCTGTTCAAAAAACTGTTGGCGGATATGAAAGCATGGTCCGATAAAGGCGTTCAGTGCGATATCGCAATGATCGGCTCTAAGGGCGTGTCTTTCTTTAACTCTGTTGGCGGTAACGTGGTTGCTCAGGTAACCGGTATGGGGGATAACCCTTCCCTGTCCGAACTGATCGGTCCGGTTAAAGTGATGCTGCAGGCCTACGATGAAGGCCGTCTGGACAGACTGTACGTTGTCAGCAACAAATTTATTAACACCATGTCACAGGTTCCGACCCTGACTCAGATGTTGCCATTACCGGCATCAGAAGATGAAGAGTTGAAACAAAAAGCCTGGGATTACCTGTATGAACCAGACCCGAAACCGCTGCTGGATACCCTGCTGCGTCGTTACGTTGAATCTCAGGTTTATCAGGGCGTGGTAGAAAACCTGGCCAGCGAGCAGGCCGCACGTATGGTGGCGATGAAAGCCGCGACCGACAATGGCGGCAGCCTGATTAAAGAGCTGCAGTTGGTATACAACAAAGCTCGTCAGGCCAGCATTACTCAGGAACTCACCGAGATTGTCGGTGGTGCATCCGCGGTATAACCAGGTTAATTCGTAGAGGATTCAAGATGGCTACTGGAAAAATTGTCCAGGTAATCGGCGCCGTAGTTGACGTCGAATTCCCTCAGGATGCCGTACCGCGTGTGTACGAAGCCCTTGAAGTTCAGAATGGTAATGAAGTTCTGGTGCTGGAAGTTCAGCAGCAGCTCGGCGGCGGTATCGTACGTACCATCGCCATGGGTTCTTCCGACGGTCTGCGTCGTGGTCTGGAAGTAAAAGACCTCGAGCACCCGATCGAAGTCCCGGTAGGTAAAGCAACACTGGGTCGTATCATGAACGTATTGGGTCACCCGATCGACATGAAAGGCGACATCGGTGAAGAAGAGCGTTGGGCTATCCACCGCGCGGCACCGTCCTATGAAGAGCTGTCCAGCTCTCAGGAACTGCTGGAAACCGGCATTAAAGTTATCGACCTGATGTGTCCGTTCGCGAAGGGCGGTAAAGTCGGTCTGTTCGGTGGTGCGGGTGTAGGTAAAACCGTAAACATGATGGAGCTGATCCGTAACATCGCGATCGAACACTCCGGTTATTCTGTGTTTGCGGGTGTAGGTGAACGTACTCGTGAGGGTAACGACTTCTACCACGAAATGACCGATTCCAACGTTCTGGACAAAGTATCCCTGGTATATGGCCAGATGAACGAGCCGCCGGGAAACCGTCTGCGCGTTGCACTGACCGGCCTGACCATGGCTGAGAAATTCCGTGACGAAGGTCGTGACGTACTGCTGTTCGTTGATAACATCTACCGTTACACCCTGGCCGGTACGGAAGTATCCGCACTGCTGGGTCGTATGCCATCAGCGGTAGGCTATCAGCCGACTCTGGCGGAAGAGATGGGTGTTCTTCAGGAACGTATCACCTCGACCAAAACCGGTTCTATCACCTCCGTTCAGGCGGTATACGTACCTGCGGATGACTTGACTGACCCATCCCCAGCCACCACCTTTGCTCACTTAGATGCAACCGTGGTACTGAGCCGTCAGATCGCATCCCTGGGTATCTACCCGGCCGTTGACCCGCTGGACTCCACCAGCCGTCAGCTGGATCCGCTGGTTGTTGGTCAGGAACACTACGACACCGCGCGTGGCGTACAGTCCCTGCTGCAGCGTTACCAGGAACTGAAAGACATCATCGCCATCCTGGGTATGGATGAACTGTCTGAAGAAGACAAACTGGTGGTAGCACGTGCGCGTAAAATCCAGCGCTTCCTGTCCCAGCCGTTCTTCGTTGCGGAAGTATTTACCGGTTCTCCGGGTAAATACGTTTCCCTGAAAGACACCATCCGTGGCTTTAAAGGCATCATGGAAGGCGAATACGACCACCTGCCAGAGCAAGCGTTCTACATGGTTGGTTCTATTGACGAAGCCGTGGAAAAAGCGAAAAAACTTTAACGCCTTAATCGGAGGGTGATATGGCAATGACTTACCACCTGGACGTCGTCAGCGCAGAGCAACAAATGTTCTCTGGTCTGGTCGAAAAAATCCAGGTAACGGGCAGTGAAGGTGAACTGGGTATTTTCCCGGGACACGCACCGCTGCTCACCGCCATTAAGCCTGGTATGATCCGCATCGTTAAACAGTTCGGTCATGAAGAGTTTATCTATCTGTCCGGCGGCATTCTTGAAGTGCAGCCTGGCAACGTGACCGTACTGGCTGATACCGCGATTCGCGGGCAGGATCTCGATGAAGCGAGAGCCCTGGAAGCGAAACGTAAGGCAGAAGAGCACATTAAGAGCTCTCATGGTGACGTGGATTACGCTCAGGCATCTGCGGAACTGGCCAAAGCGATCGCCAAACTGCGCGTTATCGAGTTGACCAAAAAAGCGATGTAACACCGGCTTGAAACACAAAAACCAGTCTGATTTCAGGCTGGTTTTTTTATGCCTGTGTTTTAGATAATTTGAAACTGAAAAGGTATTTTAAAATTTATGTGATATTCATCACATAAATATTGATCGATTAAAAAATGAAGCGTAGACTCTTTTTTGTGATGAGTGTCACATAATTAACTCAGATAAAAACGGGATACCAACATGAAACTGATCAACAAAATCATCGCCCTTTTCAGCAGCATGAACGTCTCTTTCGGCACGTTCAACCTGTAATACCTGCTTTAATATGGCGCGATGCTTTGCGTAATTTATAAGCTAGCGCCATCTGTTCTCCTGTCGTTTTCGCACTATCCCCGCCTCGATCCACTCCTTCTATTACTCCCTGAATTCGATAAATAAAATTGAGTCCGGACACTGAATTCTTTATTCATGGGGCAAAAAAATAGCAAAAACATTAACCTAAGGCTTTAATAAGAGCAGTCTCCTGTTTTTGGGAAGACAAAAGGCGTAGATATCGACGAAAATAGTGGGCTAAACGATAGGTATTTTCCCCTATTGAACGTTTTATCTTCGGCCCATTTCACGATGAAAAAAATGTAGTATTTTCAATGTGAAACGGTATAAATTCGTTCTTAAATTACAGTCAGGACGTGTATGTTGAATAGTGCTATGAGCGTCGTGATCCTTGCCGCAGGCAAAGGTACACGTATGTATTCCGATCTTCCTAAAGTGCTGCATACCCTCGCGGGCAAATCGATGGTCCAGCATGTCATTGATGCTGCTAATGAATTAGGCGCAACTCGCGTACATCTGGTCTACGGACACGGTGGCGATCTGCTTAAACAAACGCTGAAAGATGACAACCTGAACTGGGTTCTGCAAGCAGAGCAGTTGGGTACCGGTCATGCTATGCAGCAGGCGGCGCCATTCTTTGGTGATGACGAAGACATTTTGATGCTTTATGGCGATGTTCCGCTCATCTCCACCGACACCTTACAGCGTCTGCGCGATGCAAAACCGCAGGGTGGCATCGGCCTGTTAACGGTGAAACTGGATGACCCAACCGGCTACGGGCGTATTACGCGTGAAAACGGCGTGGTAACTGGCATCGTTGAGCATAAAGATGCCACCGACGAGCAGCGTCAGATTCAGGAAATCAATACCGGTATTCTGGTGGCTAACGGTGCAGACATGAAGCGCTGGCTGGCAAAACTCACCAACAACAATGCGCAGGGTGAATACTACATCACCGATATCATTGCGATGGCCTATCATGAAGGACGTGAGATTGCCGCAGTACATCCGGCGCGTATTAGCGAAACGGAAGGCGTCAATAATCGTCTGCAGCTTTCCCGACTGGAGCGCGTTTATCAGTCCGAGCAGGCAGAAAAACTGCTGCTGGCTGGCGTGATGCTGCGCGATCCGGCGCGTTTTGATCTACGCGGTACGCTTATTCACGGGCGCGATGTTGAAATTGATACTAACGTTATCATTGAAGGTCACGTGACCCTCGGCGATCGCGTCAAGATTGGCGCAGGTTGCGTCATCAAGAACAGCGTGATTGGTGATGACTGTGAGCTTAGCCCATACAGCGTTGTGGAAGATGCACGCCTCGATGCGGCATGTACTATCGGTCCGTTTGCACGTTTACGTCCCGGTGCTGAGCTGCAGGAAGGCGCACACGTGGGTAACTTCGTCGAAATGAAAAAAGCGCGTCTGGGTAAAGGCTCCAAAGCCGGTCATCTGACGTATCTGGGCGATGCAGAAATTGGCGATAACGTGAACATCGGCGCAGGGACTATTACCTGCAACTACGATGGTGCCAATAAGTTTAAAACCATTATTGGCGACGATGTGTTTGTTGGTTCTGATACTCAGCTGGTGGCGCCTGTCTCCGTGGGTAAAGGCGCGACTATTGCCGCCGGGACCACCGTAACGCGTGATGTCGCGGATAACGAACTGGTTATCAGCCGGGTACCGCAGGTCCATAAACAGGGCTGGAAGCGTCCGGTGAAGAAGAAGTAATTAATTTTTGCTGGATGGCGACTTTGCCTTATCCGGCCTACGTGCGGTGACGTTCAGTAGGCCTGATAAACGTGATTGCCATCAGGCAGACAAGAGATGAGGGGATAATATAATCCTCCGCTCAACACGCAGTACCATAAAAATAACCCCACTCTCTACAAGGCTCGGGGCGCCCGGAATACGGGTATCAGGTTGACCGACAACGACAGGCACAATGCCTAAATTCGGAATCTAAAAATATGTGTGGAATTGTTGGCGCTATCGCGCAGCGTGATGTTGCTGAAATCCTTCTCGAAGGTTTACGTCGTCTGGAATATCGTGGTTATGACTCTGCCGGTCTGGCAGTTGTCGATGCTGAAGGCAAAATGACCCGTCTGCGTCGTCTGGGCAAAGTACAGATGCTTACCGCGGCTGCGGAAGAGCATCCGTTACATGGCGGCACCGGTATTGCTCACACGCGTTGGGCAACGCATGGCGAACCTTCAGAAGCGAACGCGCATCCGCATGTTTCTGATCACATTGTGGTGGTGCATAACGGCATCATCGAAAACCATGAACCGCTGCGTGAAATGCTGAAAACACGTGGCTACACTTTCGTGTCAGAAACCGACACCGAAGTGATTGCTCACCTGGTGCACTGGGAGCTGGAGCAGGGCGGTACTCTGCGTGAGGCCGTACTGCGGACTATCCCGCAGCTGCGCGGTGCATACGGTACGGTGATCATGGATACCCGTAACCCTGAAATCCTGCTGGCGGCGCGTTCTGGTAGCCCGCTGGTAATTGGTTTGGGCATGGGTGAGAACTTTATCGCTTCCGATCAGCTGGCGCTGCTGCCGGTAACCCGTCGCTTTATCTTCCTGGAAGAAGGCGATATTGCGGAAGTGACTCGTCGTTCAGTGACCATTTTCGACAAGTCTGGCGTGGAAGTTAAACGTCAGGATATTGAATCCAGTCTGCAATATGACGCGGGCGAAAAAGGTATCTATCGCCACTACATGCAGAAAGAGATCTACGAACAGCCGAATGCGATCAAAAATACGCTGACCGGGCGCATCAGCCACGGTGAGGTGGATTTAAGCGAGCTGGGTCCGCATGCCAACGAGATGCTGTCTCAGGTGGAGCATATTCAGATCATCGCCTGTGGTACGTCGTACAACTCCGGTATGGTGTCTCGCTACTGGTTTGAGTCGCTGGCGGGTATTCCGTGTGATGTAGAAATCGCCTCTGAATTCCGTTACCGCAAATCAGCGGTGCGTCGCAACAGCCTGATGATCACCCTGTCCCAGTCTGGTGAAACGGCGGATACCCTGGCGGGTCTGCGCTTATCAAAAGAGCTGGGTTATCTGGGATCGCTGGCGATTTGTAACGTACCGGGTTCTTCGCTGGTGCGTGAATCCGACCTGGCGATGATGACCAACGCCGGTACCGAAATCGGCGTGGCCTCCACGAAAGCATTTACCACCCAACTGACAGTACTGCTGATGCTGGTGGCGAAACTGTCACGTCTTAAAGGCCTGGATGCGTCTATTGAGCATGACATCGTTCACGGTCTGCAGGCGCTGCCGAACCGTATTGAGCAGATGCTGTCTCAGGACAAACGCATTGCTGCCCTGGCAGAAGATTTCTCTGACAAACACCATGCACTGTTCCTCGGCCGTGGCGATCAGTATCCGATTGCGCTGGAAGGCGCGCTGAAGCTGAAAGAGATCTCTTATATTCACGCGGAAGCCTACGCAGCTGGCGAGCTGAAACACGGCCCGCTGGCGCTGATTGATGCGGATATGCCGGTTATCGTCGTGGCACCGAACAACGAACTGTTGGAAAAACTGAAATCCAACATTGAAGAAGTTCGTGCCCGTGGCGGCCAACTGTACGTCTTCGCCGATCAAGATGCGGGCTTTACCAGCAACGAAAACATGCACATCATTGAGATGCCGCATGTGGAAGAGGTGATTGCTCCGATCTTCTATACCGTTCCGCTGCAACTGCTGGCGTATCACGTGGCGCTGATTAAAGGCACCGATGTCGATCAGCCGCGCAACCTGGCGAAGTCGGTTACCGTAGAGTAACGCGCCACGCGATTTATCGCGGAGATAGCGCTAAAAATCCGGCGTGCTGTTACGGCACTCCGGATTTTTTTTATGTCTAAAATCAGTATATTAAATGAGGCAGAAGATGACGCAGGACTATCGTAAGTCGGTGTTCAGGGCAATGGACTACATCAGCCAGCATCTGGATCTTAACCCGACTCTGGAAGAGGTCTCGCGTGAGGTCGCTGTGTCCTGCTATCACTTTCATCGCATCTTCAAAGCACAGGTTGGCGAAACGGTCGCTGAATTTACCCGTCGTCTGCGGATGGAAAAGGCCGCTATGAGCCTGATTGACGCACCGCATAGCGATATTACCGGGCTGGCATTACAGGTCGGATTTTCCAGTTCGCAAAACTTTGCCCGGGCATTTCGCCGTCATTTTTCCGTATCGCCAGGCGAATTTCGTCGCTCCCTTCGGGAGGCAATAAAAAGCAAGACAGGACACGTCTCTCAGCAAAAAAGCACCTATTCTCAGTGCGATACTACCCAAGCACACTGGCATACAGCAGGCTTTTTGGGCGCAAAAGTCATTGCGCTCCCCACGCGTAGGGTCGCATTTATGCGCCGATTTGGACCATACGGTAAAGAGACCTGCCAACAAACGCATCAGGACTTGTTGACCTCGTTGCCCGCCAAAACGCCGTTACAGCCTGCCGGAATGCTATGTGTTTACTGGGATCCGCCAGATGTGACGGCAGAACAGCATTGCCGCACGGATGTTGGTTTTGAACTCAGCGAGGGGGAGCAGGTCAGTCGACATATCGCCGTGCAGACAATAGCCGCCGGAAATTATCTGGTATGCAAGTGCGCAGCTTGGGGAGATCAGGTTGATAACACCTGGGCGCTCGCCTTTGCCTGGATGCGAACGAAAGGGCTGATGAAAAGCGGTAAACCTTGCTACGAAATATATTACAACGAAACCAATGCCGCGCATGATTATTATGTCTATGATATTTGCATCCCTTTGAATTAACGCCAGAAAAAAGCTATCTACACAGCAACGAATACGTTTATTCGCAACGCAATGGAGTTAATTTTTCATGAGAATTTCAATGCTCTTTCTGGCATGTTCACTGGCCGTCACGTCTTCCACGGTCTCTGCTCTGGAAGGTAATAAAATGATTATCTTTGGCGGGGAAATCTACAGCGCCGATCCAAATAATCCCTCTCCACAAGCCATCGCTATTGAAGGCAAAAAAATCATTGCCGTGGGAACGTTCAACGATGTGCTGAAGAAGGCCGGTTCTGATGCTATTCGCATTGATTTGCAGGGTAATTACCTGATGTCGGGGTTGATCGACAGCCACGCCCATGTTGCTGATGGCGGATTTAAAACGATCACCGTCGAATTTCCTGAAGGGATGACAAAAGCGGCAGAGATTAGAGCGTTTGTCGATAAAAATAAGCGTAACCCTCAGCGGGATCTCCATGGCGTCCAGTTTTACAGCAATGTATCCCTGGATTACTGGGACAATATTAGCCTGCTGGATAGCGTATTTAATGCGCCAGAATATCAGGATACGCCGGTGGTGCTGGCTGGATCGGATGCCCATACCGGCTGGGTTAATAACGCCATGTTACGTAAAGCCAAGTTGGATCCCCAGGCCATTGCTGACGCTGGCAACAGTATAAGAACCAATGTTGGGCTAACCCCCAATGGAAAACTCAACGGCTTTGTCTCCGAAGGCGCATGGGATCGGGTGCTCGGTGCCATTCCTCCCGTCGATAACGACAAAATTGCGCAGTCGATTATCGCTGGATCAAAGGTGATGAACCGCTATGGTATCACCGCCTGGATGGAGCCGCTGAGCAACCTGCGCCCGCTGGCACCGTCATTTGATGCTCACCCGGGACGCAACGATGAAGGGCTACTTCCGGCGTACAGTTCTCTGGCGAAGGACGGAAAACTCACCGCCCACGTAACCGGTCTGGCATTGGTCAATATTAACGCTTCTCCAGCAGCCATTGATGACGTAGTGGCTATCAGGGATAAATATGCCGGAATACCCGATATCAAGCTGGCTGGGATTAAAATCTTTCAGGACGGAGTGATTGAATATCCGTCCCAGACCGCGAAGTTGAGTCAGTCATACCTGAATCGACTTGGCTACAGTGGTAGTAACTCGCTGGATAAAGTGACGTTCTGTTCGCTGGTGGCCAAAGCGGATGCTGAAAAGTTGATTGCCCACTTTCATGCTATCGGCGATCGCGCCGTGCAGGAGTCACTGGATGCGGTTGCCTGTGCGCGCGAAAAGAATGGCAACAGCGGCATATTGCACAGCATTACCCACCTGGAAATAGTCAACCCGCAGAGCCTCCCTCAATTTCAGCAGTTGAACGTCGCAGCGTCTATGCAGTTGCTGTGGGCGGGTAAAGACGGTGCAACGACAACTCTGCTGGATGGCAAAGTGCCAGCGCCGTTACTCCAACACCTTTATCCTGCTGGCGATCTGTTCCGCCATCACGCGCTGATTGCGGGGGCCAGCGACTGGCCGGTATCTAGCCCCAACCCGCTGTTTGCCATTTACACGGCAGTTACGCGGATGGGGGAAGAGGGCGAACTGCCACCTGAGAGTGAAAAAATCAGCCGTGCCGCGATGCTACAGGCTTACACCCTGAATGCAGCAAAAGTTATTGGCCGCGATAAAGAAACGGGCTCAATTGCCGTAGGGAAAAGTGCTGACCTGGTGCTGTTCGATCGCAACCTTGAGAAAGTGAGTATTGAAAAGCTACGGGATGCCACGGTGCTTTGGACGATGTTTGCCGGAAAAAAAGTCTATAGCGGGAAGTAAACTGCTGCTGAAAGGCCACCGGGAGGTGGTCTTTTACATTACGATAGCCTGTTTTTTGAACCGTTAGAAAAGAAATACATCACGGCATTTTGATGAAAAATAGTCATCCTTGGCTACGCTTTTAAGTGTCATAAAAATAAAATTTTCGCGAAATGTTATTGTCATGAAATGCGTTAATAACTTGTTTTTGAAGTATTTTTTAAATTCTGTATTTCACTTTTTTCCATTGTCATAAAACTGTCATATTTCGTACATTTAACTGTCACCTGTTTGTCCTATTTTGCTCACAGTAGCAACTCAAACAATGATTTACGAAAACCGTGCAGGAGACATTATGAAAGTTATGCGTACCACTGTCGCAACTGTTGTCGCCGCGACCTTATCCATGAGCGCGTTCTCTGTATTTGCCGCAGCGAGCCTGACAGGTGCAGGTGCAACTTTTCCTGCGCCAGTGTATGCCAAATGGGCTGATACTTATCAGAAAGAGACCGGTAGTAAAGTCAACTACCAGGGTATCGGCTCCTCCGGTGGTGTAAAACAAATTACGGCAAATACCGTTGATTTCGGCGCTTCTGATGCACCGTTGTCTGATGAGAAACTGGCGCAGGAAGGCCTGTTCCAGTTCCCGACCGTGATCGGCGGTGTCGTGCTGGCTGTAAATATCCCTGGCCTGAAATCCGGCGAACTGGTGCTGGACGGTAAGACCCTGGGTGATATCTACCTCGGCAAAATCAAGAAGTGGGATGATGAAGCCATCACCAAACTGAACCCAGGGCTGAAACTGCCTTCGCAGAACATCGCCGTTGTGCGTCGTGCTGATGGTTCCGGTACCTCTTTCGTGTTCACCAGCTACTTGGCAAAAGTGAACGAAGAGTGGAAATCTAAAATTGGTGCAGGCTCTACCGTTAACTGGCCAACCGGTCTGGGTGGTAAAGGTAACGACGGTATCGCCGCGTTCGTACAGCGTCTGCCAGGCTCCATTGGTTACGTTGAATATGCTTACGCTAAGCAGAACAACCTGGCCTATACCAAACTGATTTCTGCTGACGGTAAACCGGTAAGCCCGACCGAAGAAAACTTTGCAAATGCGGCAAAAGGTGCTGACTGGAGCAAAACCTTCGCCCAGGATCTGACTAACCAGAAAGGTGATGAGGCGTGGCCGATTACGTCCACCACATTCATCCTGGTTCACAAAGAGCAGAAGAAACCTGAGCAGGGCGTTGAAGTGCTGAAGTTCTTTGACTGGGCGTACAAAAATGGCGGTAAACAGGCGAATGACCTGGATTACGCCAGCCTGCCGGATAACGTGGTTGAGCAGATTCGTGCTGCATGGAAGACCAACGTGAAAGACAGCAGCGGTAAAGCACTGTACTAATAGAATATCTTTGACGAATTGGCGGATGGCGCTACGCTTATCCGCCCTACGGTTTCTACCGTAGGCCCA